>CAXBGV010000084.1:0-9514 GCA_963975235.1 uncultured Flavobacterium sp.
GTTTCTTTGTTTACAAATGGACTAGATCAAGGAGTAGATTTTGTTGGAGGTAGAACTTTTCAAATACGTTTTGAAAAACCAGTTGAAACAGAAGTTGTAAAAGAGCAATTGGCAAAAGTTTTTGATGGTAGCGCTGAGGTGAAAATCTTTGGTAACGACAATCAATTAAAAGTTACAACAAAATATAAAGTTCAAGAACACGGAACTGAAGCTGACGAAGAGGTTAATAAAATTTTGTTCGAAACTTTAAAACCATATTACGGTCAAGGTTTAACATATGAAAAATTTGTTAATTCTTATGATGGTAAGAAATTTGGAATTGTACAAGCTTCAAAAGTAGGTCCAACAGTTGCTGAGGATATTAAAACTAATGCTTACTGGGCTGTTCTTGGTGCTATGTTGATTGTTTTCTTATACTTAATTATTAGTTTTAGAAAATGGCAATATGGTTTAGGAGCTATTGCAGCAGTTGCGCATGATGTTATCTTTGTGCTAGGAATTTATTCATTGTGCTATAAATTTATGCCTTTTGGTATGGAGATCGATCAACACTTCATAGCAGCTATTTTAACTGTAATTGGATACTCGATGAATGATACTGTAATTGTATTTGATAGAGTTCGTGAATTCCTTGATGGTAAGGTAAAAGGTAATTTCGGTGAAATTGTAAACCAATCGATTAACTCTACTATGTCTAGAACAATTAATACTTCATTGACAATGATTGGAGTATTATTAATCATGTTCATTTTTGGAGGAGAATCAATCAGAGGATTCATCTTTGCAATGTTAGTAGGTATCGTAGTAGGAACTTATTCTTCATTGTTTATCGCAACTCCAGTTTTAGTTGATACTATATCTGCTTCAGATAAAGAATTAATCGAAAAACAACACCAAGAAAGTTAATACTAGCTTTATTGAAATAGTTTAAAAAGGGTCCAATTCAATTGGACCCTTTTTTTGTTTATATTTTCAAAATCTCATCGATCCTAGAATACTATTTTGAGATTTCTTCCCGTAATAGAAGTAGTGTCGATTCTTACATGTTTAGAGCTCGCATTTATTAGGCGTACTATGTTATACTTTCATTGTAGGTAGGCTTTTTTATGTACGCAGATAGTTGTTATTGCTAATCTTTGCTCTTTTGCAAAAACATGGTTTAGGGAAGTTGTACAATGCTTTATATGCAACTTTTAATGGTGATAGTACTTGTTAGTTGCAAGTTATTTAATTGATTTAGAATAACAAGTACTAGTAGGTAGGATTATGATATAATTGTAAAACAGAAAGAGCTTCTCAATGAGAAGCTCTTTCTGTTTTATTTTGAATAATTTATTAAATATTAGTTTTGTTTTTTTGCTGTAAAAATGAAGTAAAAGCCAATAATAATAAACGGAATACTTAACCATTGTCCGGTAGAAAGTATGTTTCCTAGATCACTTTCAAACCCGCCTTGACTTTCTTTTACCGACTCAACAACTACTCTAACTGAAAATAAAAGCACTAAGAATAATCCAAATAAGTAACCTGATTTAAGTCGTGTTTCTCTTTTCCAATATAAAAAGTATAGAATAGCAAATACAAAAACATATGAAAATGCCTCGTACAATTGTGTTGGGTGTTTAACGGGTACTTGTGCAAGTATATCTGCAAATTTTGGATCTGTAGCTATTGCTTTGTAAGCCTCAGCTGGATTAGCTATTTGAGTTGCATTAACCGCCGCATTTGGTGTAAATTGATCGCGAAGAAAGCGGATTCCAAAAGTAGAGGTAGTTTCTTTTCCTATAATTTCAGAGTTGAAAAAGTTGCCTAATCGTACAAAGATAGCGCCACTTGCAACTGCAATAACTACTCGATCAAGGATCCATAGTAATGGTCGTTTAAGAACTTTTTTACTAAAATAATACATGGCAACAATTATAGAAATTGCTGCTCCATGACTCGCTAAGCCCTGAAATCCAGTAAAGTCCCAACCTGGGATGATCCCAAACAAAAGACCATTGGCATCTTCTCTTATTGGTAAAAGGATTTCTATAGGGTGATTTCGAAAATATTCCCAATCGTAAAAAAATACGTGTCCTAAACGAGCTCCCATTAAGGTAGCTAAAACTGTCCATATAAAAAGAGAGTCTAGCTTTTCGATAGATTCGCCCTCCCGTTCAAATATTTTTTTCATGATGTACCACCCTAGTCCAAAGGCTACTACGAACATGAGACTGTAGAAACGAATCATAAAAAAACCGAGATCAATTCCTTCTGATGGGTTCCATACTATATTTAAGCTGTGTGTCATTGTTTTCTGTTTTTGGTAAAAATACGTCTTTTTTTATTTTTGAGACTGTAGTATACAATTCAAAGGCAATACCTAGTTGCTATGTGAACTTTTGTTTAAAGTTTTTTGTGAAGGCACTTTTTAGTGGGAATTGGATCATAACCAGTCTTCCCCCAAGGATTGCAACTTATAATCCTTTTTAGTCCTAAGAAACCACCGTAAAATAAACCATGTTCCTTTAAGGCTTGGATCATGTAAGTAGAACAAGTAGGGTCAAACCTGCAAGATGCCGGGGTTAAAGGTGATATGACAAGCTGATAAAAGCGCACGACTACCAACAAAGGGAATATCAGGATTTTTTTTAGCATTGTTTATCAATTAACAGCTTTTAGACCGTAAAAGTAGTTCCTTCTTTACCGTCTTTCAACTGAATCCCTAAAGTGATAAGTTGGTCTCTAATTTGGTCAGACAAAGCAAAGTTTTTATCAGCTCTAGCTTGGTTACGCATACCTATCAACATGTTTACTGTTCCTTCAAGTTTATCAGTATTACTATCGGCCACTTTTTCGTCTTCTAGTCCTAAAACATCAAATACAAAAGCATGCATTGTGGTTGTTAATGTGGTTAAATCAGCTGCAGTAACAGTTTCTTTTTTATCGTTGATCAAATTGATGTAACGAACTCCTTCAAATAAATTAGCAATTAAAATAGGGGAGTTAAAATCATCGTTCATGGCATCGTAGCATGTCTGTCTCCAATCTTCGATTGCTAATGAACTAGCAGTACTACTCTTTAAATCTTTTAGTGTTTCCAAGGAATCCATTAAACGTTTGTAGCCTTTCTCTGCGGCAACAATAGCATCATCAGAAAAATCCAAGATACTTCTGTAATGGGCTTGTAGCATAAAAAATCGAGCCACTGATGCAGAAAATGCTTTGCTTAATATGTTATTTTTACCTGTTAAAATCTCTCCAGGTAAAATATTATTTCCAGTAGATTTCGCCATTTTTTTACCATTTAAAGTAAGCATATTAGCGTGCATCCAATAATTGACTGGAGTTTGTCCTGTACAAGCTTCATTTTGCGCAATTTCGCACTCATGGTGTGGGAACTTTAAGTCCATACCACCACCGTGAATATCAAAATGATTTCCTAAATATTTTGTGCTCATAGCAGTACACTCTAAGTGCCATCCGGGAAAACCGTCACTCCATGGTGAAGGCCAACGCATAATGTGCTGTGGCTCGGCTTTTTTCCATAAAGCAAAATCTTGTGGATTTCTCTTATCTGTCTGGCCGTCAAGATCACGTGTATTTGCCAGCATATCCTCAATATTACGGCCACTTAAACGCCCGTAATGATTGGTTTTATTAAATTTGACAACGTCAAAATATACAGAGCCATTTGCTTCGTAACCAATGCCCGAATCTATGATTTTTTTAATAATCTCGATTTGTTCAATGATATGTCCTGTAGCTGTAGGTTCAATGCTTGGAGGTAGGAAATTAAAAGCCTTTAAGATTTCGTGAAAATCTATTGTGTAGCGCTGCACAACTTCCATTGGCTCCAATTGCTCTAAGCGTGCTTTTTTAGCAATTTTATCTTCACCTTCATCAACATCATCAACGATATGTCCTACGTCAGTAATATTACGCACGTAACGTACTTTGTATTCTAAATGTAAAAGATACCTAAATATGACATCAAACGACATAAATGTTCGAACATTACCTAAATGTACATTGCTGTAAACTGTTGGTCCGCAAACATACATACCAATGTTTCCTTCATTAATGGGCACAAATGTTTCTTTCTCTCCTGAGAGAGAATTGTATATTTTTAGTGTCTGACTACTGTATAAAGGCATTTTTGTTTTTTTTGGAGCTATTTCCTGCTTTTCGCTACAATCTTTTTATTTTAAAAAAAAAATAAAAAGGATTTCTGCTGCAATCAGGGCTAGGCTATTATTGAATGAATCAAATAATTGTCTTGTACTAGAACTTAGTATCTAACTTGATGTAATCTAAAAACTCTCTACGAGCTTGTGGTTCTTTAAATTTCCCACCAAATTCAGACGTTACAGTACTGCTTTCGATATCACTTATTCCACGGGAATTTACACAAAGGTGTTTAGCATCAATAACGCATGCAACATCCTCAGTTCCCAATGCTCTTTGCAATTCTTGAACTATTTGCATAGTCAAGCGTTCTTGTACCTGAGGTCTTTTTGCGTAATATTCAACAATACGATTCATTTTAGAAAGACCAATAACTCGTCCGTTTGAAATGTAAGCAACATGCGCTCTTCCTATAATTGGTAAAAGATGGTGCTCACAAGTAGAGTATAGTGTTATGTTTTTCTCTACTAACATCTCTCCGTACTTGTAATTGTTATCAAAAGTTGAAGCCTTTGGCTTTCTCTCTGGATTTAATCCACCAAAAATTTCTTTAACGAACATTTTGGCAACACGGTTAGGTGTGCCTTTCATGCTATCGTCAGTTAAATCCATTCCTAGGGTCAATAGGATGTTTTCAACATCTTTTTTAATTTTTTCAATTTTTTCATCATCAGTAATGTCAAATGCGTCTTCTCTTACTGGGTTATTTGCACTAGATGCGATGTGGTTGTCGCCCATTTCATCTTGTAATTCGTCCTTATTTATCATTAAAAGCTACTATTATTGAGTGTATATTTTTAGGGCTCAAAGATAATTAATTAAAGCTAAACATTTTCTAAAGGTTTTATTAATTAATCATCTCTTTTAACACCTTTCATACTATGGCAGTTGTGTTTATTGTTTTAATAAAAAATAAGGCAGTAACATATTTTTGTTACTGCCTTATTATGATTTATTTGACTACTATCTCGAACTTTAAGATAGTTGACTATATGTTATTTTGCATTGTAGGCGCTAATTGCTTCCTTTAAAATTTGTACTGCTTTTATTAAATCTTCTTTTTTCAATACATAAGCAATGCGTACTTGATTAAGTCCTACACCTGGTGTAGAGTAAAAACCTGCCGCTGGTGCTACCATTACAGTTTCGCCTTCAAAATCGTAGCTCTCTAATAACCATTGTGCAAAATGATCGGCGTTGTCAATAGGTAGTTCGGCAATACAGTAAAAAGCTCCTTTCGGATTGGCTACTTTAACACCTTCGATTTTATTCAATTCAGATACTAGTGTGTCTCTGCGTTCTCTGTATTCTGAGATGACTTCATCAAAATAGCTTTGTGGCGTATCTAATGCTGCTTCTGCTGCAACTTGAGCAAATGTAGGCGGGCTCAATCGCGCTTGAGCAAATTTCATTGCTGTAGCCATTAGCTCTTTGTTTTTTGATACAATACAACCAATTCTTGCACCACACATACTGTATCTTTTAGAAACCGAATCAATCATGATCGCATTTTCTTCTAATCCAGGTATGTTCATGACAGAATAATGTACGTCACCGTCATAAGTGAACTCTCTATATACTTCATCAGCAATCAAAAACAAATCATGTTTTTTTACAAGATCAGCCAATTGCATCATTTCCTCTTTTGAATACAAATAACCTGTTGGGTTTCCTGGATTGCAAATTAAGATTGCTTTAGTTTTTGGTGTGATTAATTTTTCGAAATCGGCAATAGGAGGTAGAGCAAAACCAGTGTCTATAGACGAGATTACCGGTACAACTGTTACTCCAGATGCTGTCGAAAAACCATTATAATTAGCATAAAATGGTTCTGGAATGATAATTTCATCACCTTGATCCATGGTACTTCCCATAGCAAATAGCAATGCTTCGGATCCTCCAGTAGAGATGATAATGTCTTCAGGATTTATAGGTAAGCCCGTTGATTTGTAAAACTGGGAAAGTTTGTTTCTGTAACTTTCAAAACCAGCTGAATGGCTGTATTCTAATATTTTAATATCAATATTTTTAACGGCTTCCATCGCAACCTCTGGCGTTTTAATGTCCGGTTGACCAATATTTAAATGATATACTTTGTGTCCCTTTTTTTTTGCTATTTCAGAGTAAGGAACTAATTTACGTATTGGTGACTCCGGCATTTGGGCACCTTTGTTTGATATTTTTGGCATAGTGATAATTATTGAATTGCAAATTTGCAATTTTTTTCTCAAATTAAACGTTGTACAATCGCTTAAAAATTGTTAAATAAATAAAAAAACGTGAATTTTTCAGTAATTTTATGCAAAGTTTTTTTCATGATAAAATTAGTATTACGAGTTTTTTTTTACGTTTGCTGTTGCTCAAGTTTCGCTCAAAGCAGTTTTGATTTTAAAAAAGAAACAAAAAAAATAAAAATTTCATTTCAATTAATCAATAACCTGATTTTTGTCCCCATAAAAGTCAATGGAACCGAGCTAACTTTTATGTTAGATTCAGGTGTCGAAGAGACTATTTTATTTAGTTTGGAACAAAAAGACAGTCTAAGCCTGCTTAATACAGAGACGATTGAACTAAAAGGTTTGGGTAGCAACGATGCTGTTGCAGGTTTAAAATCTACAGGTAATCAATTAGAAATAAAAGGTATGACTTCTAATAATCATTTATTGTATGTGATTTTAGATGAGTCCTTTAATATATCTTCTCACATTGGTATTCCAGTTAACGGAATCATTGGCTATCCTTTTTTTAAAAATAATTTATTAGAAATTAACTATGCCGATAAAAGATTAGTTTTTCATCAAGACAGGCCAAGAATTAGAAAAAGATTAAAGAAGAAATACGAACTAGTGACTCTAAAAATGGAGGGTAATAAGCCTTATCTTCAAGGTGCAGTTACCATGGACTCTGGCGAGGTACCTGTAAAACTACTAGTTGATACCGGGCACAGTGATGCGGTATGGTTATTCGAAAATTTAACAAGTGCGATACAATTACCTACTAAAAACTTTGATGATTACCTCGGCAGAGGGTTCAGTGGTGATATTTATGGAAAGAGAGCCATTATTCCTGAATTTAGAATCCATGATTTTTTATTTGAAAAACCTGTTGTCGCTTTTCCAGATTCTATTTCTCTAAAACATGTTAAATTGGTTGATGGAAGATTAGGTTCTGTAGGTGGTGAGATTTTTAAGCGATTTTCGATCGTATTTGATTACAAGAAAGAGCAAATGTTTTTAAAAAAGAATTCAGATTTTAAAACCTACTTTAGTTACAATAAAAGTGGTATCGAAATTAGAATCGCAGGAAATCAGTGGGTTAAAGAAACGATTTCTTTAAAGTTGGAGACAAAAAAAAGTGGTTACAATACCACTATAAATGATAATCTAGTAAATAACTTTAAGTATAATTTTAAGTTGGAGCCTATCTACGAAATTGATAATGTTCGTAAAGGTTCAGAATCAGCTAAGGCAGGCTTGATGGCTGGTGATGTTATTAAATCTATTAATGGTAAGGAGGTACAGAAGTATTCACTAAGTGAAGTTAATTCGTTCCTTAAAGCTGAAAGAGAAAAATGGATAATTATGGAGGTCTTAAGGAAATCTAAACCATTAAAGTTTAAGTTTAAGCTTCAAAATATTTTGTAAAAAAAAAAGTAACTATTGAAAAAAATCAATAGTTACTTTGTAGTGCTGACGGTAAAATTATTTACTTACCACTTCTCCTTTTATTTTTAAGGGAATTCTACCTTCCTCATAATTAACAGCGTTAGACTCAACTGTGATTGTTTTTCGGATCGGACCTTCAACCATATTATATTTTACATCTATTTTTGAAGATTTACCAGGTAAAATGGTATCATTTTGCTGGGATAAAATAGTGCAATTTGAGGTTGTTTGCACCGAGGAAATAATCAAAGGTGAATCGCCAGTATTTGTAAATACAAACGATCTTATACCATTGTCCTTTTCTTTAGTGATTTTCCCGTAATCAATCGTATTGTTTTGATCTTTGAAATCAATTTTTGGTCCATTTTGAGCAAAACCAATACTACTTATCAGAAAACCTGCTACTAAGGGTATTATTTTTTTCATTTTAATTTGATTTAATCAAAGTAAAGATAGAATCTTTTTATTGGGAGACAAATTTTTAAATCCCTTTTTATAGTCTACTTTATTATTTACTTTTGTTCCCAATACAAAGTACAATAATTAGACCAAATAAAATAAGTTTGTTTGCTGTTGTGTTTATTTAAGAAATACGGAGACGAAAAATTGTTCTCACAGAGTATTGAATAAATGTCGAGGCGATGAAATAAATCAATATAGAAAATGACAATTCCAGCACAATTTGACGCTAAAACGATTGAAGATAAATGGTATGCTTACTGGATGGAAAATAACTATTTCCACTCAGAGCCTGACCACAGAACACCTTATACTATTGTAATTCCGCCACCTAACGTGACTGGAGTCTTGCACATGGGACATATGTTAAACAATACCATTCAGGATGTTTTGATTCGTCGTGCACGTCTTAAAGGCTTCAACGCTTGCTGGGTTCCGGGAACGGATCATGCCTCTATTGCAACAGAAGCTAAGGTTGTTGCTAAGTTAAAACAAGAAGGAATCAATAAAGCCGATTTGACTCGTGAGGAGTTTTTAAAACATGCTTACGACTGGACTGACAAATATGGTGGTGTAATCTTAGAGCAATTAAAAAAACTAGGTGCATCATGTGATTGGGAGCGCACTAAGTTTACTATGGATCCTGATATGTCAGCATCTGTTATTCGCTCTTTTGTAGATTTGTATAATAAAGGCTTGATTTACCGTGGGTACCGTATGGTAAACTGGGATCCTGAAGCCAAAACGACTTTGTCTGATGAAGAAGTAATTTTTGAAGAAAGACAAGGTAAATTATATTTTATCCAATATAAAATTGAAGGATCGGAAGATTTCTTGACAATTGCAACAACGCGTCCTGAAACTATTTTTGGAGACAGTGCTATTTGTATCAACCCAAATGACGAACGTTTTACGCACCTAAAAGGGAAAAAAGCAATTGTTCCTATTTGTGGGAGAGTTATTCCTATTATCGAAGATGAATATGTTGATATCGAATTTGGAACAGGATGCCTAAAAGTGACTCCTGCTCATGATATGAATGACAAAACGCTAGGAGAGAAGCACAACCTTGAAATTATTGACATCTTTAATGAAGATGCTACAATGAACAGTTTTGGTTTACATTACCAAGGAAAAGATCGTTTTGTGGTTCGTGAAGAAGTCGCCAAAGAGTTAGAAACAATTGGTGCTTTGGCAAAAACCGAAACACATTTAAATAA
>CAXBGV010000085.1:0-9355 GCA_963975235.1 uncultured Flavobacterium sp.
CTGGAAGTAAGTACACTTTTGTTGAAATTTCCATGCATACATTTGAAAACAAATTTTGTGTAGTATCTATTTTCTTTTGAAGTACCTCGTTTTTATTCTGAATTAAATTCCAGGAAACAGCATTTTCAGTGTCGTAATAATAAAACCTGGAAAAATTGGTTTCTCCTTCTTTAATATTGATCTGAACTTCTTCCTTACTTTTACTTAAGTTAATAGGAAGTTGCTGATTGATGAAATAGGCTAATCTGTAATCTTCTAATGAGGTGTGTATCGCAATAAGATAATAGTCTACATCGTCAAAATCACCAAGATCAAGTTTATGAGTTGCCATTTCATGATAAAATAAGTCGTAAAGATAGTGTATCTATTGAAGTAATAACACACTATTTTTTGATGTTTTGGTAAAATTACTAACGAAAACGTTATAGTTTTCAGTAATTTAGCATTATTTTTTATCCATTTTTTCTTGAAATGCAAAATAAGCACGTTGGGACGCTTTTTCCTCTGCTTTCTTTTTTGATGTGGCTCTTGCTTTTGCAATTACTTTACCATCGATGCTTAATTTGACACCAAAAAGACGTTGGCCATCGATAGCATTATCTTCAAAAATGTCATAGTGAAATGTTTTTTTCTCTTTTTGACACCACTCAATTACTAAGCTTTTGTAGCTTATTACTTTTCCTTCTAATCTAGAAATATCGACATAGGGAGTAATTACTTTTTTTTGGATAAAGCTTTCGCAGTAAGCGTAACCTTTGTCTAAATAAATCGCGCCAATTAATGATTCGAATATATTACCGTGAATGTTTTCGCCAAAATGTTGAACGGGTACTTTGCTTTCGATAAATTGTATTAGTTTGTAATCTTTGCCAAGTTCATTAAGATGTTCTCTACTTACAATTTTAGAGCGCATTTTAGTAAGGTAGCCTTCGTCACCGTTTGGAGCTTTATTAAATAAATGCGCAGCAATTACAGCGCTAAGCATGGCATCTCCTAGAAACTCTAATCGCTCATAGTTGATAGGATTACCATCTGAGCTAAGCTTGTTAGAAGAGCGGTGCGTAAATGCTTTTCGGTAACAATCTAGGTCTGTTGGAGGGAATCCAAGAATTTTTTCTATGGCATTAAAAAAAATCCCGTCCTCTTGAGAACGGGATTTCTGAAATATTTTTTTGATAATATTCATCAAACTATAAATCTAATTTTTTTACTAGTACACAAGCGTTGTGTCCACCAAAACCAAAAGTATTACTCATAACTACGTTCATTTCTCTTTTTTGAGCAACATTAAACGTGAAGTTTAATTTAGAGTCAATCCCTTCGTCATTAGTAAAATGATTTATTGTGGGAGGCACTATACCGTATTTCATAGATAAAATGGTAGAGATAGTCTCTACTGCTCCAGCTGCTCCTAATAAGTGGCCTGTCATAGATTTTGTAGAATTTAAGTTCATGCTATAAGCATGTTCTCCAAACACGTGTTCAATTGCTTTAGATTCAGCAAGATCTCCTAATGGCGTAGATGTTCCGTGCATGTTTACACCATCTACATCAGTCGGTTTTAAACCAGCATCTCTAAGGCAATTTAGCATTACATTTTTAGCTCCAAGTCCTTCTGGATGAGGCGCCGTGATGTGGTGTGCATCAGCAGACATTCCGCCTCCACCTATTTCACAGTATATTTTAGCTCCACGAGCAATCGCGTGTTCGTACTCTTCTAGAACTAATGCACCTGCTCCTTCGCCTAGTACAAAACCATCTCGGTCTTTGTCCATTGGTCTAGAAGCTGTTTTAGGATCATCATTTCTAGTTGATAAGGCATGCATGGCATTAAAACCACCCATTCCGGCAATGGTTACCGCTGCCTCTGATCCACCAGTTACCATAACATCTGCATGTCCTAAGCGGATATAATTAAAGGCATCAATCATAGCATTTGTAGACGATGCACACGCAGATACGGTGGTGAAATTGGGTCCTCTAAATCCGTATTTGATCGAAATGTGACCACCAGCTATGTCAGCAATCATCTTCGGGATAAAAAACGGATTGAAACGAGGTGTTCCATCTCCAGCAGCAAAGTTTAGTACTTCGATCTGAAAAGTTTCTAAACCTCCAATTCCAGAACCCCAAATTACTCCTGCACGATCCTTGTCAATTTTTTCAAAATCAAAATTAGCATCTTGTATTGCTTCATCGCTAGAGACCATTGCGTATTGTGCATATCGATCCATTTTTCTAGCTTCTTTTCTGTCAATAAAATTTTCGACATTAAAGTTTTTTAACTCACACGCAAACTGAGTTTTGAATTTTGAAGCATCAAAATAGGTGATGGGAGCAGCTCCGCTAACACCTTGTACAAGGGCATTCCAATACTCTTCAATATTATTTCCTATAGGAGTAAGAGCACCTAAACCTGTTACTACAACGCGCTTTAATACCATATCTAGTGTATATTTTATCTTAAAACAAATAAAACCCACGCTTTCTTTACTGTAATATTACAAAAAAGCCGTGGGTATTAAATTGTAAATATCTTTATTGATTGAATTTCAATCTCGAAATCATAATTTTAAAAAATAACAACACCCGCATACATTAAAGCGTGCGGGTGCATGTGTATTATTTTTTAGCTTCTTCGATGTAAGAAATAGCTTGACCAACAGTAGCAATGTTTTCTGCTTGATCGTCTGGAATTTGAATGTCAAATTCTTTTTCGAATTCCATAATAAGCTCAACAGTGTTGGCAAAAATAAAAAACTTTATTTTAAAACAACGAATAAGTTGATAAATGTGACAACTAAATTATAAATTTTATTTTAACAAAGAGTTCAGAATGTTATTTATTTTCAGTTTTTATTCTTTTTTTTGCGTGTTATAAACAAGATTTATCATGAGAAAAATAGTCGTTTTTGCTTCGGGTTCGGGTACTAATGCTGAAAATATTATAAAGTACTTCGCTGAGAAAAGAACCGCTACTGTTGTAATGGTTTTAACAAATAACCCATTGGCAAAGGTTATTACTAAGGCTCAAAATCTTGAAGTAGAATCTGTAGTTTTTTCTAAATCCGAACTAATTGAAGGTAAAGTACTACAGGTAATTAATAAAATTCAGCCTGATTTAATTGTTTTGGCAGGGTTTTTACTCCAATTCCCGGAATCTATAATTCGTGCTTATCCTAACAAGGTCATAAATATTCACCCCGCTTTATTGCCTAAATACGGCGGCAAAGGGATGTACGGAATTAATGTGCACAAGGCCGTAGTCGAGAACAAAGAAAAAGAAACTGGAATAACGGTTCATATGGTAAACGAACATTATGACGAGGGTACCATACTAGCGCAAAAAAAGGTAGTAGTTTTGGGAACAGATACTCCTGAGGTGGTAGCAGAAAAAGTACAAGATCTAGAACAACGCTTTTTTCCTGAAATAATAGCAAGTCTTTTTAAGTAACAATAAACGTGTTCTACCCTATAATCCAATCATAATGAGTCACGAAGTACATATATACACTGATGGCGCTGCCAAAGGAAATCCCGGGCGTGGTGGTTATGGCGTTGTGATGGAAACCGTTGTAGAAGGAAATATATATCGGAAGGAGTTTTATGAAGGCTTTCGCCTAACGACAAACAATAGAATGGAATTGTTGGCAGTAATCGTTGGTCTCGAAAAATTAAAGAAACCCAACACTAGGGTTTTGGTAGTCTCAGATTCTAAGTACGTTGTCGATTCCGTTGTAAAGAAATGGGTTTTGGGTTGGGAAAAGAAAAAATTTATTAATCGAAAAAACGCAGATTTATGGAAGCGTTTATTGATTGTGTACCGCAAACATTCGGTCGATTTTCAATGGATCAAAGGGCATAATAACCATCCTCAAAATGAAAGATGTGATGAATTAGCTGTAATGGCATCCATGCAAAAAGAATTGTCAGTTGATGCTTTTTACGAAAAGGAAGAGGGCAAATTATTGTGATAATTTTGCGAGTTTCAACTTTTGCAACTCTGAAACATATAAACTATCTTTGCTGCTTAATTCGAAACATATATAAATGAATAAATTATTGATTGTTGGAACTGTTGCTTTCGACGCAATTGAAACCCCTTTTGGGAAAACAGATAAAATTTTAGGTGGAGCAGCAACATACATTGGGCTATCAGCTTCGTTCTTTAACTTACAATCTGCAATCGTATCTGTAGTTGGTGACGATTTTCCGCAAGAATATTTAGATTTATTAACAGATAGAAATATTGATATTTCTGGTCTTGAAGTGGTTAAAGGTGGTAAAACGTTCTTCTGGAGTGGTCGCTACCATAACGATTTAAACTCAAGAGATACGCTAGATACACAACTGAATGTCTTGGCTGATTTTCAGCCAAAAGTTCCTGAGAATTATAAAAACGCGGATGTAGTGATGTTAGGAAACTTGCATCCATTAGTGCAAAGCGGAGTGTTAGACCAAATGGCAACTAAACCAAAATTAGTTGTTTTAGACACAATGAATTTTTGGATGGACTGCGCTTTACCTGAATTATTAGAGGTTATAAAAAGAGTAGATGTTATTACGATTAATGATGAAGAAGCACGTCAATTATCAGGAGAATATTCTCTAGTTAAAGCCGCTGCCAAAATTCAGGAAATGGGTCCTAAATATGTGGTGATCAAAAAAGGAGAACATGGAGCACTACTGTTCCACAAAGAGAATGTGTTTTTTGCGCCAGCATTACCATTAGAAGAGGTGTTTGATCCAACTGGAGCAGGGGATACCTTTGCAGGAGGTTTTGCCGGTTTTATTGCTCAAAGCGAAAATGTTTCATTTGAGAATATGAAAAATGCGATTATATACGGTTCAAACTTAGCTTCCTTTTGCGTGGAGAAATTTGGAACTGAACGAATGGTTAGTTTAGAAAAAGACGAAGTCGTATCGAGATTGAAACAATTTAAATCATTGACTCAGTTTGATATAGAATTATAATGCTTTAAAGCCTCGGAAACGGGGCTTTTTTGATTTTTAAAATACAATACTTGTTCTCTTGCAAAAGAACACTTTAGATTCAACAACAACACAACAAATAAATACACAATGAGCGACGCTTTAAAACACGAGTGTGGTATAGCCTTAGTAAGACTACTTAAACCGCTTGAATTTTACAAAGAGAAATACGGTTCGGCTTTTTACGGAATACAAAAAATGTATCTCCTTATGGAGAAGCAGCACAATAGAGGACAAGATGGTGCTGGATTTGCAAGTATAAAGCTAGATGTTGAGCCAGGAGAACGATACATTAGTCGTGTACGTTCAAACCACGCTCAGCCTATACAAGATGTTTTTGCTCAAATTAATGATCGAATCAACGATGAGATGGCTGCTCATCCCGAATATGCTGATGATGTAGCGGCACAAAAAGCAAATATACCGTACATTGGGGAGTTGTTTTTAGGGCACGTACGTTATGGAACTTTTGGAAAAAACAGTATCGAAAGTGTCCACCCATTTTTACGTCAAAACAATTGGATGCATAGAAACTTGATTCTAGCGGGTAATTTTAACATGACTAATGTGAAAGAGCTTTTTCAGAGTCTTGTCGAGTTAGGACAGCATCCAAAAGAAATGGCAGATACGGTTACAGTAATGGAGAAAATAGGGCATTTCTTAGATGATGCAGTGACTGATTTGTACCAAGATTGTAAAAACGAAGGTCTTAATAAGCGTCAGGCTTCACCTGTGATTGCAGAGCGATTAGACGTAGCAAAAATTCTGACTCGTGCTTCAAAAAATTTAGATGGAGGATATGCTATGGCAGGACTCTTAGGTCATGGAGATGCATTTGTTTTTAGAGACCCAGCAGGAATTAGACCTGCATACTATTACCAAGACGATGAAATAGTAGTTGTTGCTTCTGAAAGGCCAGTTATACAAACTGTTTTTAATGTTCCTTTCGAGAGTGTTCACGAGATTGACCCGGGTAAAGCTCTGATCATTAAGAAAAATGGTTCTGTTTCTATGAAAGAAATTTTGCCGCCCACCGTGAAAAAAGCCTGTTCGTTTGAACGAATTTATTTTTCAAGAGGAAGTGATGCCGAAATATATCAAGAAAGAAAAAAATTAGGAAAACTAATTTTGCCAGCAGTTTTAGATGCGATTGATCAAGATACTGATAATACGGTATTCTCGTATATTCCTAACACTGCCGAAACCTCTTTTTATGGTTTAGTAGAGCAGGCACAAGATTTCTTGAATCAAAGAAAAAATAATTTTATCTTAAAAAATAGAGACACGCTTACTGCAGAAAGCTTACAGGAATTATTAGCTGTAAAAATTCGCACAGAGAAAGTAGCTATAAAAGATGCTAAGCTTAGAACTTTTATCACTGAGGATAGTAGTCGTGATGATTTAGTGGCGCACGTATATGATGTTACTTATGGTGTTATTAAACCTACAGATAATTTAGTAATTATCGACGACAGTATCGTACGAGGGACAACATTAAAAATGAGTATCATAAAAATGATGGACCGATTAAATCCAAAGAGGATTGTAATTGTTTCATCAGCACCTCAAATTAGATACCCAGATTGTTATGGTATCGATATGGCTAAGCTCGAAGGGTTAGTAGCTTTTAGAGCAGCTCTTGAGTTGTTAAAAGAGAGAAACCTATATCACATAGTTGATGAAGTGTATGCAAAATGTAAAGCACAAGAAAACTATCTTGATCGTGATGTTGTAAATTATGTAACCGCTATTTATGACCCTTTTACTCCACAAGAGGTTTCGGATAAAATAGCTGAAATGTTAAGTTCGCCAGAAATTAAGGCAGAAGTTAAAATTATATTTCAAACTGTAGAGGATTTACATATTGCATGTCCTAAAAACTTAGGAGACTGGTACTTTACGGGAGATTATCCAACTCCAGGAGGTAATAGAGTGGTTAATAGAGCTTTTATGAATTTTTACGAGGGTAAAGATGCTAGAGCGTATTAAATGAGTAGGTAAATGAGTATTTAAACGATTTTTTGAGTTGTTTAACCAATAAATTAGTTTTGAATGCTTATCACACATACATTTGATTTACCATAACATTAGTAGGTTAAGTTTATGGTAGATTTGGGGCAAAAAGGGTGGAAGCAATTCCACCTTTTTTATTGGAGTAAAGTCAAGGACATAAAAAACAGGACAAAAAAATAGACGCAGTAGCCATAAGCTATGCGTCTATTTTTGGTATAATTGTTTATCTTATTTCTCCGAAGCGAATCTTCTTGATACTTCTGTCCAGTTGATCACGTTAAAGAAAGCTTCAATATAATCAGGTCTTCTGTTTTGGTAATGTAAGTAATAAGCATGTTCCCAAACATCCATCCCTAAAATTGGAGTTCCACCGCATCCAATTCCTGGCATTAATGGATTGTCTTGATTTGGAGTACCGCAAACGTCTAGTTTACCTCCTTTTTCTACACATAGCCAAGCCCAACCTGATCCAAATTGAGTTGCTCCAGCTTTGCTAAATTTAGCTTTAAATTCATCAAAACTACCAAAACTACTTTCAATTGCTGTAAGTAACTCTCCTGTAGGAAGACCACCACCATTTGGTGACATTACTTCCCAAAAAAGATTATGGTTATAAAAACCACCACCGTTGTTACGAACAGCAGCATTTTTCATATCTAAGTTAAGCAAGATGTTTTCGATTGTTTTTCCTTCCATATCTGTTCCTGTTACGGCAGCATTTAGGTTGGTAGTATAAGCATTATGATGCTTTGAGTGGTGAATTTCCATTGTGCGAGCATCAATGTTTGGTTCTAATGCGTCATAAGCATAAGGTAACTGAGGTAATTCAAAAGCCATAATATGTTTGTTTAAATATTTATAAAATTTTATTCAAATTTAAACATTTAACTTTAGATTTTAAAAGACTAGCTTGTTATAATTTCATTAAAGTTCATTAATGCGCTCATTTTTAGCGCAATTATTGCTGTTTTAGAGTGCGTTTGCAATTTAGGATTGTGCCATGGCCATACATACAATACTAATTTTAGCATTAGGAATTTTTAGTAAAGCACGGGAACAAGCCTCAAGTGTTGAGCCCGTCGTGATAACGTCATCTATCAATAAAAAATTTTTTCCGTGATCGTCGTGGGTAAAAGATACATCAAATAAAGTTTCAATTCCCTCGGCTCTGCCCAGTAAGCTTTTTTTTGATTGCGTTTTGGTGTACATTGTTCTTGATAGGAGACGACTATTGTAATTTATCTCTAGTTCTTCAGAGAGAGCAAGTCCAAAGGTTGTAACTTGGTTGTAGCCTCTTTCTTTTTGCTTTCGGTGGTGCAAAGGTACAGGGATGATTACATCAGGTTTTTGATCGCCAAAGACCTCCTTTAAGTCTTGTGCATACCAATACCCCAGTAGAGTGCCTATTTCCTCGTGTCCTTTGTATTTTAGCTTGTGAATTAATTCTTGTACGATTCCCTTTTTATGAAAATACAAAAAAGCAGATGCGTGCTCGACAGGTATCCTACCATAAAACTTTTTATAGGCCTCATTTTCATGCGCTAAATGATGATTTGCCAAAGGGAGATTGTGTCTACAACTAGTACATATGATACTTTCATTTGTTAGTAAAATTGTAGTACAACCAGCGCATATTCTCGGGAAGAATAAATTTATAAGGTGTTTTAGCATACAATTAGGATATTATTTGATAAAAATATGAAAATCAATGCTTCAATCTTATCTAATTTTCTTTTTTTTAAGTTCACTTTTTATATTTTTGCATTATGGCAAAACAAGAAGATATATTTAAGAATGTAGTTTCGCATGCAAAAGAGTATGGATTTATTTTTCCGTCAAGCGAAATTTACGATGGTTTGAGTGCGGTATACGACTACGCGCAAAACGGAGTAGAGTTAAAAAAGAACATACGTGAATACTGGTGGAAAGCCATGGTTCAAATGAATGAAAATATAGTTGGTTTGGACGCTTCTATTTTGATGCATCCAACTACTTGGAAAGCATCAGGACACGTAGATGCTTTTAATGATCCTTTGATAGACAATAAAGATTCAAAAAGAAGATACAGAGCAGATGTTTTGATTGAAGATTACGCTGAAAAGCTTAATATAAAAGCGATCAAAGAAATTGAAAAAGCTAAAGTTCGTTTTGGAGATGCTTTCAATGAAGCAGAGTTTGTGTCAACAAACCCTAGAGTTGTTGAGTACAAAGCACGTGAGAGAGAAATTCTAGAACGTTTAGGACGTTCATTAGGAAATGAAGATCTAGAAGATGTCAAAGCACTGATCGAAGAGTTAGAGATTGCTTGTCCAGAAACTGGATCTCGCAATTGGACCGAAGTGAGACAGTT
>CAXBGV010000086.1:0-9262 GCA_963975235.1 uncultured Flavobacterium sp.
TCATTTCATGAAACGAAATGAAAAAAACAACACATCAAAAGCGCATATCAAAGAAGTTCCTGATAGCAAGATAGCAAGCTTAGATTACACTATCTTTAAAGAGTTAAACAATTATTTTGCACTAGAAATAAATTTGCATACCGGTAGACACCACCAAATTAGAGCACAACTTGCCGCTATAAATTGCCCCATTAAAGGAGATTTAAAATACGGATTTGATCGTTCTAATCCCGATGGAGGTATTCATTTACACGCCAGAAAATTAGTTTTCACACATCCCGTTTCTAAGGACTTATTGACGTTAGTAGCGCCAGTACCAACTGATGTTTTATGGTTAGCCTTATGATTTTCTTAAATAAAAAAAAATAATTAAAATTTTAAAATTAACTTGCATTGCTAATAAGTAAGCTAGTTTAAAATGAATTACAAAGAAAATATAGAATATCGTAAAGAAGCTTTAGTCAAATTACTTAAGAATCTAATTATTTACGAGGATGAAATTGTAGACGCCTTATACAAAGATTTTAAAAAACCCGCTTTTGAGTCGGTTATTACAGAAACGAATTATGTGATAACAGAATTAAAACACACTATAAAAAACATGAAATCGTGGTCTAAACGATCCAGAGTTCTGCCTTCGTTAATTAATTTTCCTTCTCGCGATTACATCTACAAAGAGCCCTACGGCAAGGTATTGATAATTGCTCCTTGGAATTACCCTTTCCAGTTAGCTTTGTGCCCTCTTGTTTCTGCTGTGGCGGCTGGAAATCAAATAGTACTTAAACCATCCGAATTAACACCGAACACTTCAGCTATTATTGCTAAAATAGTTCAACAAACATTCGATATCAATCATGTACAAGTTAAGGAGGGTGGTGTCGATGTTTCAACTCAATTATTATCAGAACGATGGGACTACATCTTTTTTACAGGTAGTATACCTGTTGGGAAAATAGTAGCAAAAGCTGCCGCAGAGCACCTTACCCCTACTACATTAGAACTAGGGGGTAAAAGTCCTTGTGTAATAGATGAAACTGCGAACTTAAAATTGGCTGCGAAAAGAATTGTTTGGGGTAAATTTTTGAACGCTGGACAAACCTGTGTTGCACCAGATTATATATTAGTACATCAAAATGTCAAATCACAGTTTGTCGATTTTATAAAAAAAGAAATCACTCTTGCTTATGGCGATAATCCTGAAACTTCACAAGATTTTGCACGAATTGTAAATAACAAAAACTGGGAACGTGTTAAAGGATTGATTGATCCCACCAAAGTCATCTTTGGCGGACAATCATCCGAAAATTCTTTGTACGTCGCTCCTACCCTAATAGAAGAAACTGATTTAGAAAGTCCGATTATGCAGGAAGAAATTTTTGGTCCTGTACTACCAATTTTAACGTATTCAAGTAAAGCGGATATTCAAATTATATTTGCACGTTATGAGAAGCCATTGGCATTATACGTATTCACTGAAAACAATACTTTTGCAAATGCGATCATAAAAAAATACTCTTTTGGAGGTGGTTGTGTCAATGATACTGTAATTCACCTATCAAATAGCAGACTACCATTTGGTGGTGTAGGACACAGTGGATCAGGTGCTTATCATGGTAGATTTAGTTTTGAAACTTTTTCTCATAAAAAAAGTATAATAAAAAAGGCAACTTGGCTAGATTTGCCGTTACGTTATGCCCCTTATGGCGACAAACTATCATTAGTAAAAAAATTATTAAAATGGACTTAGTCCAATAACCAACACTTTGTATCAAAAACAAAATTATTAGCTTAAACACCCATGAACGATAAGAAACTTAAAATCGAAGCATTAAAAGAAAACGGCTATCAACTAGAATTTGAAAATGTATTTAATCTCGCCTTCGAAAATTATAAAAAAATTGCCTTGTATGCAGGACTAATGATTTTTGTTTTCTCAATAATTATAGGAATCATTTTTGGAGTTGCAATTATTTCTTACCTAGGTGTTACTGGTTTTACAGAACTAATGGAACCCAATAATATAAACAACACATTAATGACAGACAGTGGTAAAGTCGCGATAATGGTAGTAACAATAATAGGTGTTTGTATATTAAGTCCGTTTCCTGCTGGACTAATAAAGATGGCAGCTTGCGCACAAAAAGATGAAGAATTTCATGTATCAACAGCTTTTACTTATTACAAAGCCCCCTATTTTAAGGAACTAGTGATCTCTACTTTGCTTATTGGAATATTTGGCTCGGCGCTTAACTCTGCAATTGGTTATCTTGGAGTACAATATCTAGGGATACTTGTCTCAACTATAATTAGTTTTATTACCATGTTAGTAATTCCCTTGATCATATTTAGCGATTTAAAAGCTACTGATGCTATTACATCTAGTATCGTACTTGTTTCTAAACAACCTCTAATACTCATAGGTTTATTTGTGGTATCGTACCTTCTTTCTTTGGTTGGTTTTTTTGGATGTTGTATTGGATTATTTTTTACGCTTCCACTAATGTATTCGCTCTATTTTGCAGTATATAGTGAAATTGTAGGATTTGAAGAAACTACTGACGATGATCGATTTTAAGTAATCGATAGTAGGCAACTATAGAATCTTTACGATGATTTTTTTGCACTATAATTTTTTTAAAGGATTTTTTTCTTTACATTTAACTAGTGAGGCAATGCACCAAAACCTTAATTAATCATTAATCTATGGAATTATATTTCATTATTTTTCAAAATTACATAGCTCCAAGCTTAGGTTTTGATAATGAATATATACCTGCATTGATTAGCTCTCAACAATTAGTCGATAGCCTCTCTCTAAACAAAAACTTGTTTAGAACATTTTTACCTATCGTCTATATTTTTATATTTTTACTTATTTTCAAGTTTTACAAAATAAATTACAACTTAAAGAATAATTTAGTTGCAAATTTCACCAAAGAGAAATCTTCTGCTAAGGAATACCAACTTTATTTCCTTTTTGTTGGCCTGATTTTGCTCACACTCGAAATCACGTTTGAGGTTTTTAAATTAAGGCCAAAGAGTCTCTTTGTAACTAATGCATCGATAGCAATACTGCTGATATCAATTTATTTCGTTAGCCTAAAATCAAAAAGAGTCTACAATAATATTCAAAAAATATTCAAAATTATTTTTATTGCAGCGTTTTTGTATGTCTGTAGAAATTTAATAAGTTCAACTAAAGACGGAATACCAGTTGTAGCTTTCTTACTATTTATTTTCTTTGCATTTAATGTTTTAAAACCAAGAAAACTCTATAATTATTACATTGTTTTCATTTGCATATTCATGCTTGTTGCAAGTGTATTTGAACTAATTCCTTTGGAGACCATAGCAATACTTATAAATTATAGTCTTATCGTAATTTGTATCAATTATATCCGACACTTAACTGTAGTAGCTACAAATGATAAATTCCTTTTTAACAATCAAATAATAAACAAAGGAAACTCTCTTATAATAGCTATTAATAAAAAAAATGAAATCGCATTTTGTAGCGACACTATAAAACCTATACTAGGCTATACTGTTGATGAAGTTTTAGGCGAGGGATATTGGAAATTAACCGAAAGCTCAGCTTACAGCACAATCAATGAAAGCAGTCATTCTAGCACCGCTACGTTACAAATAAAAAAAGTTAAATGTAAAAACGGAGACTATAAGTTTATACAATGGAATGATAAAAAATTCTCTGACGACTTAATAATAGGTATAGGCCAAGATGTTACAGAACACATTAAGACTCAAAAAAGATATGAAAACTTAGTTGAAAGTGCACATGATTTAATTTACGAATTAAATCATGAAGGAAACTTTACTTTTATCAACAAAAATTCTGAAATCATTACTGGTTACAGTCTAGATGAACTTTATAAAATTAAATTCAATCAATTACTTGAACCTTCCTACAAGTCAACCGTGATCGATTTTTATTTTAGAGCATCAAAGGATTTTGAGAATTGGAGCGAACCTGTCAACATATTCCCGGATTTTGAGAATTTTCCTTTACTTGAATTTCCAATCCTTACAAAAAATGGAGAAGAAATTTGGCTTTCGCAAAAAGTAACTGTATTAAGAGACGACAAAAAAGAAATAAGGGGATACTCGATTATAGCGAGAGATATCACATTTTTGAAAAAAATTGAAAAAGAAAAAGCAGAGAGACAACTAAAAAATTCCAACTTCAGCGAAGTATTAAAAAGCTTTACTGAAAAAAGCTATTCAAATTCAGAAAGTATTGAGGATAAACTGAAAATTATTTTAGAACTAACAAGTAAATCTTTAGCTGTTTGTAGGGCCAGTTATTGGGAATACGACCCCGATAAAATTACATGTGTTTACATGTACGAGTTTACGAATGAAAAATTTAATTTTTCGAGCGGAACTCAATTATCTCGAAAATCATATCCTATCTACTTTTCGACAATTGAGAATAAAACACAAGTTGTTGCCTCAAATGTACAGACAAACAGCATTTGTGCTGAGCTATGCAAGGATTATATAGCCGATAATAATATTAAATCTTTACTTGATACACCTGTGTTTTTAAATGGAGCCTTAAAGGGAATAATCTGTTTTGAAACTACAAAAATTACAAAACATTGGGATAATGAAGATATTAATTTTGCGCGTTCCGTTTCTGACATAATAGCCATCGGTTTCGAATCTAAAATGAGACTCGATATTCAAGAAAAGCTCACCTACAAAAGTGAATTATTGGCAGCAATGACCTTGTGCACTGAGAAATTTTTAAATAGTAAAGACCTAGGTAATATGTTTTCGGATGTACTAATCATTATGGGAAATGCTACTAAGTCTCATCGAGCTTATTACTATGAAAATAACGAAAAAGACAGCACAATAAGCCAAAAATACAGATGGATTAAAGACGAGACTGAACTAAGTGTTAATAATCCTTTGCTACAAAATTTACCCTATCCGTTTTTTGAAGAACTTCTAGAGCCACTTAGAGAAAATAAAAACTACAGTGCTTGCGTTTCTAGGATAGCAAATAAATCTCTAAAAGATAAATTAATAAATGTAGAGGTCAAATCACTGATCTTGTTTCCCATTTTCGTAAAAGACAAATTTCATGGCTTCTTAGGTTTTGATGATACCAACGAAGAACGAATCTGGAACGAAGATGAAGTAAACATTTTACAAACCCTTGCTCGAAACATATCGGCATCAATCGAACAAATCGACTCAGAAACCATAATATACGAAAGTGAAGAAAAGTTCAGGTTACTAGCCAGCAATATCCCAGGTACGGTTTACCTTGCAGAAAATGATGCAACCTACACAAAAATATACCTCAACGATGAAATTGAAAAGTTAACAGGGTACGACAAAAATCTATTTTTATCAAATCAATTACTTTTTACTGATTTAATACATCCTGACGATGCCTTTGAAACGATGGCTGAAATAAAAGGCAATTTATTGCAAAATCAGGGTTTTCATCTCACTTTTAGAATTATACGAAAAGACGAAAAAATAGTTTGGGTAGAGGAGTTTGCTGATGTAATCATTAAAAATGACAAAATAGCTTACATCGAGGGAATAATGTTTGATATAACGCAACGCAAAGAGGCAGATGAGGCTATTAAAGGACGTGATTATGCCGAAGCCGCAAATAGAGCGAAGTCTGAGTTTTTAGCAAATATGAGTCACGAGATTAGGACACCTCTCAATGGTATCATAGGATTTACTGACTTGTTGATGAAAACAAAGCTCGAGGAAATCCAGCAAAAACATATGAATACGGTCAATCAATCTGCCCATACTCTACTAGAAATTATAAACGATATTTTGGATTTCTCTAAGATAGAAGCTGGTAAATTAGACCTCTATATCGAGAAACACCATGTACGCGAGTTGCTAAAGGAAATAACGGATCTAATACTATACGAGGCAAATCAAAAAAATCTAGACTTAGAACTCAATATACAATCAGATATACCAATCTACTTTTGGACAGATACAGTTAGATTAAAACAAATTTTGATCAATCTGTTAGCTAACGCAGTAAAATTTACTGAGAAAGGTTCTATCAAGTTAAATGTAACCCTGTTGAAACAAGTTAGTGCTACTAAGGCAAGAATTCGTTTTGCGGTTATCGATTCAGGAATTGGAATACAGGAGAAAAACAAAAATAAAATTTTTAAAGCTTTCTCTCAGGAAGACAGTTCAACAACCAAGAAATTTGGCGGAACAGGATTGGGGCTAACAATTTCAAATAAATTACTAGCCCTAATGAAAAGTCGTTTACAACTGGAAAGTGAAGTTGGGATCGGTAGTACCTTTTATTTTGACCTAGATTTAAAGACTACAAATGAAACCGATTTGGATATCGCCTTTTTTCAACAAACTAATATTCCGAACGATCTTCTTCTATTTCAGACAAACAAGCAGTTACATAATTTAAAAGTAATGCTTGTAGAAGATAATAAAATCAATATGTTACTGCTCAAAACAATAATAAGCAACTTGCTGGTTAATCCTACAATTTACCAAATACCAGATGGTCTAGCGGCAGTAACAGATTTTGAAGCAATTAATCCTGATATCATATTTATGGATATTCAGATGCCCAAAATGAATGGCTACCAAGCTACAACTGAAATCCGCAAATCCTCATTAGGAAAAAATATTCCTATAATAGCAATTACAGCGGGGACCGAAAAAGAAGAAAAAAACAAATGCCTTGACGTAGGTATGAATGATTACATATCAAAACCAATTGTGAAAGGAGCGATTGAAGAAACCTTTTTAAAATGGATGCTGTAATTACAACAAATTAATATTAAACAAAACAATAGAGTACTATGAAATGGCGAGGTAGAAGACAAAGCGATAATGTAGAAGACAGACGAGGAATGTCATCAAGTGGTAAAACCATTGTGGGTGGTGGACTAATTGGAATTGTAATTTTACTCTTAAACGTTTTTGGTGGCGAAAACGGTCAAATGGTAGGTAACATACTAGAACAAACCCAAGGAAAGCAAAGTGCGCCAACAGAACAGCGAGATTTAACCGAAAAAGAACTAGATGAACGAGCTTTTGTCAAAACATTAATAGCGGATAATGAGGATGTTTGGATCAAAATTTTTCAGGAAAACAGTATGACTTATAAAGAACCTAATATGGTCTTATTCAGTGGTGCAGTTAGCACTGAGTGTGGTAATGCAACCTCTGATTCAGGTCCGTTTTATTGTCCTGCAGATCAAAAAGTATATATGGATTACACTTTTTTTGAAGAGCTAAAAACTCGTTTTGGCGCCCAAGGTGGAGATTTCGCTACCGCTTACGTAATTGCACACGAGATAGGACATCACGTACAAACCTTATTGGGTACTTCATCAAAAATGCGCCAAATGCAACAAGGAAAATCAAAAGCTGAGGCCAATAAATTATCAGTAGCATTAGAGCTTCAAGCCGATTTTTATGCGGGGGTTTGGACACATTACAACCAAAACATGAAAGGCTTTCTTGAAGACGGTGATATCGAGGAAGCACTAAGTGCTGCTCATGCTGTTGGCGACGATGCTATTCAATCTAAAATGCAAGGACATATTGTTCCTGAGTCCTTTACACATGGCACATCAGAACAACGTAAATATTGGTTTATGAAAGGCTACAAAACAGGAGACATAAAACAAGGCAATACTTTTGCTGAGATAAGATAAATTAATAATTATAGTAATTAAAAATCGGGATATTTTCCCGATTTTTTTATTTTACAATTTATTCATTCATAATGAAATATTGTTTTAATCCTAAAGTATGCACGAATAAAAATTCCATTGATCGACACCATTTTTACATTTAACTTAATTAAAATTCCATCCGTCTAAAATAAATAGTAGAAAACTCATTTATAAGTAAGTTTATATAAAATAAGTAAAATATGGAAAACACGAATCAAATAGGAATATGGATGGACCATTCTGTCGCTTATATAATGGAATTTAATACCAATCCATTTGAAATACAAATAATAGAATGTGACTTTACAGTGGACAAAACAAAAAAAAATACAAATAGTAAAAAAGAAAAAAACAGTGCTATTAGGACAAAGTATAAATACTATAAGCAGATTGGAAACGTAATAATAAACTATGATAAAATAATACTATTTGGTCCTTCTGAAGCTAAAATTGATTTTTTTGACACGCTAAGCGAAGATGATCGATTTTATAAATTGAAGATTGAAATAAAAGAAACTGATAAAATGAATGTAAAGCAACAACACGCTTTTATCAATCAATATTTCGTTCAGTAATGCTAAATCATATAAATCTAACTCTTAACTGAGATAGTTAAAATAATACAAACAGAGACTTGATTTCTTAAAAATTAATTCTGAAAACAAAGTTATATTAAAACAAAATCAAACAATAAAAACCAGATCGAAAAAATTAGCAGTACATTTGCCGACACTTAAAGAAGTAAACAAAACAATTGTGTTTGCTTCATAAACACCATTTATGTCATTCAACTCATTAGGCTTATCTGATGCGCTACTAAAAGCCATCAGCAAAAAAGGATACACAAATCCTTCTCCAATACAACAAAAAGCAATACCACCCATTTTAGAAGGTAAAGATGTATTAGCATCAGCACAAACAGGAACAGGAAAAACAGCCGGTTTTACACTACCTATTTTACAAATACTCTCACAAGGAAAACACCTAAGCCAGAGACCGATACGTGCTTTAATTTTGACTCCCACAAGAGAGTTAGCAGCACAAATTCTAGCCAATATTAAAGAATACAGTGAATTTCTTGATCTACGTACTGCCGTTATGTTTGGTGGCGTTAATCAAAAGCCTCAAGTAGCACAATTGCGACAAGGAATTGACATTCTTGTAGCAACACCAGGTCGCTTACTTGATTTGCAAAATCAAGGTCTGTTATCACTTGCCAAGCTCGAGATATTAGTTCTTGATGAAGCCGATCGTATGTTAGACATGGGATTTGTGCGAGATATTGAACGTATTATAAAACTCGTTCCTGCAAAAAGACAGAACTTAATGTTCTCAGCAACCTTCTCAAAAGACATCAAAAAATTAGCCACAGGCATTTTAAATAATCCTATACATGTCGAGGCAACTCCCGAAAACACTACCGTAGACGCGATTACTCAAAAGGTATATCCAACTGCTAAAGAGAAAAAAACCGAATTAGTCATAAAATTAATTACCGACGGAAACTGGCAGCAAATTTTGGTGTTTACGCGCAC
>CAXBGV010000087.1:0-9255 GCA_963975235.1 uncultured Flavobacterium sp.
GAAGAAGAACTTAATGCTATCAAAGCAGCAGAAGAAGCAAAGGCAGAAGAACTTCGCCTTTCTCTCGTTGAGAAAGCAACTGAAATGGGAATTGCTATAGAGGCTGTTCAAATGGATCAATTACCAATGGCTGTACATATGGTTTGGATGAAAGCCTTAAAAAATTTAACAGCAGATACAAAGGCCATTGCATCAACTACAGATATTAAAAACCAAAGAGCGGCTTTCAAAACTGTTTCGACAAACATATACGATTTGTTAAAGGTGGCAAAAGCAGAGACTCCTACCTATTATCAATACTGCCCTATGGTAAAAGCCAATTGGTTAAGTAAAGAGGCAGCAGTAAAAAATCCATATTATGGTGCTTCAATGTTAACTTGTGGTTCTACAGTAGAAACTATTAAATAGTAGAGGTGAAATTTTAAAATTAAATTCATGTTCAGAGTTCACAATCTTATTCTCGTGTTTTGTTTATTTGCGGGCGTTTCAAGTATTTTTGGTCAACTTAAAATAGGTGATTCGTTACCAAGTATGCAATTGCAAAACAACACAGGTAGTACGGTCGATCTAGCCTCTTTTAAAGGAAAAGTTATTTTGGTAGACTTTTGGGCTTCTTGGTGCGCCCCTTGTAGGGTGGCAAATAAAAAAATGGCTCCTTTTTACAAACAGAACAAATCAGAACAGTTCGAAGTTATTGGGATATCGGTTGATACGGATAAACAAAAATGGAATAATGCTATTGCAAAAGATAAGTTAGAATACACACAACTTATAGATCCCTTCGGTTTTGATGCTAAGTCTGCCGTACTTTTTGGAGTTGAACAATTGCCTAATTCTTACCTTTTCGATAGCTCGGGAAAACTACTGCTAATTGACCCTCTAGAAGAAGAAATTATACAATTATTAAAAAATATAAAATGAAAAATATAAAATATATACTACTGTGCTTTGTTTTAATAGTAACCATGTCCTCGTATGCGCAAATCACTAAAGCAGAGATTATTGCTACTGGATTAACATGTTCGATGTGCTCCAATGCGATAAATAAGCAACTAAAGTCCATGGATGAGGTTGCAAACGTTAGTACTGATTTAAACACAAACACTTTTACCGTAACGCTAAAACAAAATAGTACGTTAACGGCAAATACTTTGAAGGAAAGTGTAGAAAAAACAGGGTTTTTTATTGGTTCTATGGTCTTGACTATAGACTTGGGAACGGTAAAGATTGCAGAAAACGAAAAACTTACAAAGCAAAGCGGAACATATGTTTTCGTAAATGGCGGAGACAAAGCAAGCGAGGGACTTGTAAAAGTACAAGTGCTAAACGAAGGATTTGTTACCAAAAAAGAATTTAAAAAAGCAGCTAAAATGCACGCTAAATATGCTGATATAGTGGCTCAAGAAAACACCTATCTTATAAAATCAATTTAAATGAAATATTTTGTTATGCTATTGCTGGCTTTGCTTTCCTTTCAAGTAAATGCTCAGGAATTATTTGTTATGACAGAACCGGCAAGCAATATGCCGGCAGGTTCAATAGGGATTCGTAGTAATAATATGCTCACCTTCAAAAATGAAGGAGGGACTAATTATCATACTATGCCAGAAGTAATGTGGGGAGTAGATCGAAACTGGATGATTCACGCTACCGCTTTTATGAATAACAGGCAAGGTGACTTGATGTTTCAAGGTGGTAGCCTTTATGCCAAATATCGTTTTTTCTCAAGTGATGATTTGCACAGTCATTTTAGGCTTGCTGCTTACGGTAGGGTTAGTACCAATAATGCTCCTATTGATCAAGAAGAAATTGAAACTATGGGAATGAATTCTGGGTATGAAACGGGAATAGTTGCTACTAAGTTAATTAACAAAACCGCGATCAGCGGATCTGTTAGTTATGAAAGAGCGCTTAATAACAATACGTATCAGTTTCCAACTTTTCAAAGTAATAGTGCCATGAATTATACACTCTCAATAGGGCAGCTGTTACACCCTAAGGAGTATACTAGCTTCAAGCAAACGAATGTGAATGCTATGGTCGAATTTTTAGGCCAACGTTTAAATCAAAATGGGAAATCTTATCTAGACGTCGTACCTTCGCTTCAGTTTATAATTAATAGTCAAGCGAGAGTCGATTTAGCTTACAGGCATCAAATTTATAGTGACATGAATCGTATTTCTAGTAATAGTGTTTTGATAAAGCTAGAATACACTTTCTTTAACGTGACCAATTAATTAGAAATTAGATCTAAAAAAAAACAAATAACTTTTTAAATTTTATCAAAATGAAAAAAATAATTCTTTCGGCATTTCTTCTAGGACTTGTAGCGGTGAGTTGTAATCAAAAAGCGAAACAAGATACTGATGAAGTAGCAGTTGAAACAGGTACAGAGCAATTTGCATGTCCTATGCATCCTGAGGTTACTGGTAAAAATGGAGACGTTTGCACAGAATGCGGGATGAACTTAGAAATAATTAAACCAGAAGTTGAGAAAGAAAAAGTCGAAGCAGTTGTTCCCGTAAGTGCCGAAGTAAAAGCATCTCTTTCTACAGACGCAATTATTGCTGATTATTTAGCCGTAAAAAATGCTTTGGCAAAAGATGATTCTAAATTATCTGCCACTTTAGGAAAAAAAATGAGCACCACTGTAAGCACTACTGATGCTTCTAAAGTGAATGCGAACTTAAAAGATAAATATGCTGCTATTGCTGCAAGTGTATCCAAGCAATCTGCTATTATTGCAGACAATACAGGTAAGATAGATGTTCAAAGAGCAGCATTTGCAAATTTAAGCAATGACATAACAGATTTAGTAGCTGTGTTTGGATCTGATAAAAAGCTTTACCAAGATTATTGTCCTATGTATAATGAAGGTAAAAATGGCTATTGGATAAGCGAAATGAAAGAAATTAGAAATCCATATTACGGTTCTGAAATGCTAGAATGTGGCGGAATGATAAAAGAAATCAAGTAACAGTTCCCGCTCTAATGGAACTAAATAAAATCCTAACTTTGATTTTAAGTTAGGATTTTTTTGTTAAAAATTTTTCAAATGAAATTGTATATCAAAAACATGGTTTGCGGTCGCTGTGAAATGGCTGTCAAAACAGAATTAGAGAAATTGAATATTACTTTTTCTAAAATGCAATTAGGAGAAGTAACGCTCGATGATAAATTAGAGGAAACAAAGAAAATTAAACTTTCTGAAAACTTAAAAAACTTAGGTTTTGAACTGCTAGACGATAAAGTTAGTCAAACCATAGAACGAATTAAAAATCTAATTGTAGATTTAGTTCATTACCAAGAACAAAAGCCCAAAGTAAATTTATCGACATATTTAGTTAATGAATTACAACAAGATTACAGTGCTATAAGTAATCTGTTCTCAGAAACAGAGGGCATCACCGTAGAGCATTACTTTATTGCCCAAAAGATTGAAAAAGTAAAGGAGCTGTTAATGTACAATGAGCTCAGTTTAAGTGAAATTGCATTTCAGCTACATTATAGTACCGTAGCCCATTTGAGTAATCAATTTAAAAAGACTACTGGAATAACTCCCACCCAATTTAAACGATCTAATGAGGTGAAGCGCAAACAAATAGATACTATGTAAATCATGCAAATGCTTTCCATAATTGTGTAATACGTTCGTGGTTTTTTATTCCGAAATTTGTGGTAGATAATTAAAACTACTTACAAATGAAACATATATATCAAATTACAGGAATGAGTTGCAATGGTTGCCGAACCAAAGTAGAGAAAACCTTGAATGAAATCGAAGGTGTTGAAGCTGTGGTTTCATTAGAGGCCGCGACTGCAACAATCACTATGGAAAAGCATATTCCAACAGCTCAACTGCAAGAGGCATTAAGTACAGTAGGGAATTATAGTATTAAAATGAATGCTAATGAAGGTCAAGGCCATTCTGATTCGGACAAGCAAGCTATTACAATAAAGTCCTGTTGTAGCACTACTGCAGCTGATCACAAATCAAATCAGCACCATCAAACAGCAGCAGGAAAATTTTACTGCCCTATGTTTTGCGAGGGCGATAAGGTCTATGATCAAGCAGGTGATTGCCCTGTATGCGGTATGGATTTAGTGCAACAACCTGTTCTTAATGTAAGGCAGCAGTACACTTGCCCAATGCACCCTGAAATTGTTCAAGATTCTCCAGGTGATTGCCCGATTTGCGGAATGGATTTAGTACCAATGAAACCAACGGAATCAGAGGATAACAAAACATATTTAGATTTGCTGCGCAAGATGAAAATTGCAAGTGTATTTACATTACCTATTTTTATCATAGCCATGTCAGATATGATTCCCAATAATCCTTTAATGCGGGTCATGGATCATTCACAATGGAACTGGGTGCAGTTTGCTTTGTCACTTCCAGTCGTTTTTTATGCCGCATGGATGTTTTTTGTACGCGCGTGGAAATCAGTTATTACATGGAATTTAAATATGTTCACCCTTATCGGAATTGGTTCTGGAGTAGCTTTTTTGTTTAGTGTCTTTGGATTATTTTTTCCAGAAATATTTCCGCCCGAGTTTAAAACTGAAATGGGAACAGTACATTTATACTTTGAGGCAACCACAGTGATTTTAACCTTAGTCTTATTGGGACAATTACTAGAAGCCAAAGCGCATAGTAAAACGAGTGGTGCGATAAAAGAGTTATTAAAATTAGCGCCTACTGAGGCAACTTTAGTTACAGATGGAAAAGACAAAGTAATTTCTATTCATGATATCAACAAGGGAGACTTATTGCGAGTAAAACCAGGAGAAAAAATTCCGGTTGATGGTAAAATTACAGATGGACAGAGTACTATAGATGAGTCTATGATTTCGGGAGAACCTATTCCGGTGGATAAAAAGGAAGATGATGCAGTTGTAGCAGGAACTATCAATGGTAATCAGTCATTTGTAATGGTAGCAGAGAAAATAGGTTCAGAGACCTTGCTTTCGCAAATTGTACAAATGGTGAACGATGCGAGTCGCTCTCGAGCACCTATTCAAAAACTAGCCGATAGAATAGCTAAGTATTTTGTTCCTATAGTAGTTGGAGTGTCTGTACTTACTTTTTTTATTTGGGCAAAGTTTGGACCCGAACCCAATGCTTTAATTTACGGTTTTATTAATGCCGTGGCAGTTTTAATTATTGCTTGTCCTTGCGCTTTAGGATTAGCTACGCCTATGTCAGTAATGGTGGGAGTAGGTAAAGGAGCGCAATCTGGAGTGTTGATCAAAAATGCCGAGGCATTGGAAAATATGAACAAAGTAAATGTTTTGATTACAGATAAAACAGGAACCATAACAGAGGGAAAGCCTTCTGTGGAAAAAGTATATGCAGTACACAAAAATGAAGATGACTTATTGCAACTCATCGCCTCTTTAAATCAGTATAGCGAACATCCTTTGGCGCAAGCCGTAGTTAACTTTGCCAAAACAAAAAATATAGACTTAGTAGCGGCCAAAAACTTTGAGGCTGTTACAGGAAAAGGTGTTATGGGAACTGTAAATGAAAAAAGGGTAGCCCTTGGTAATAAAAAAATGATGGAGCAGGTAGGTGCATCTATTCCAACCGAGTTGGAAACAACTGTTATCGCAGAGCAAAAGTTAGGAAAAACAGTTTCCTATATTGCTGAAGATGGCGTAGGAGTCGGATTTGTTTCGATTTCGGATGCGATTAAAGCATCTAGCAAAAAAGCAATTGAAAAATTAATAAGTGAGGGTGTTGAAGTAATTATGCTCACGGGCGATAACGAAAATACAGCAAAAGCGGTGGCGGATGCAATAGGTTTAACTTCTTTTAAAGCAAGTTGTTTGCCCGAAGATAAATTAAACGAAATTAAAAAATTACAAGCCCAAGGTAAAATTGTGGCCATGGCAGGTGACGGGATTAACGATGCGCCAGCTTTAGCACAAGCCGACATAGGTATTGCTATGGGAACAGGAACAGATGTGGCTATTGAAAGTGCTAAAATCACCTTAGTAAAAGGAGATTTGCAAGGTATTGTGAAAGCTAAAAAATTGAGTCATGCCGTGATGAAAAATATTAATCAAAACTTGTTTTTTGCCTTCTTTTATAATGTACTCGGAATACCAATTGCAGCAGGAGTTTTGTATCCTTTTTTCGGGGTATTGCTGTCGCCAATGATTGCGGCGCTAGCAATGAGTTTTAGCTCGGTTTCCGTCATTGCGAATGCCTTACGACTGAGAAGAATTAATATTTAATTATAAAACACAGTATTATGGAAAAAGAAAAAGAACATACTAAAAGTAATAAATACACAAGATTTTTCTTGATGTTAGGTCTGTCAGTTGTAGTGATGTATGTTACAATGTACCTGAATACCTATTCGATAGACCATGTGTATTTTAGCCTTACTAGATTTTACATGACCTGTTTGGGTATCTCCACAATGGCAGTTATAATGCTTTTTTTTATGTGGGGGATGTACAATAACAGAAAGAAGAACACAGCAATATTGTTGGGAAGTTTAATTTTATTTAGTGCCGCTTTATTCCTTGTTAGGGTTCAAAAACCAATTGTTGGTGATGTATTATAGTTAAAAGGTATGATTCCTCATCATTCAATAGCAATCTTGACAAGTGAAAGAGCAGATATAAAAGATCCCGAAGTTAAAAAGCTTGCTAACAATATTATAAAAGCTCAAAGGAAAGAAATCGAGGAAATGAAAATGATTTTAAAAAGATTAGAAAATGATAAATAATAAAATAATAATCTTCGTCTTGTTTTTATTCCTGGCTAATAAGTCAATAGGTCAAAAAGTAGTGCGATACGATTTGTATGTCAAAGATACGATAGTTAGTTTCACAGGTAAGGATAAGCATGCCATTGCCGTAAATGGTCAAATTCCCATGCCTACCTTAACTTTTACCGAAGGAGATATTGCCGAGATTTATGTCCATAACGAAATGGAGGTAGGAACATCTTTGCATTGGCACGGCTTGTTTTTACCCAACAAAGAGGATGGTGTGCCGTACCTAACTCAAATGCCAATTGCACCACATACCACCCACAAATATAGTTTTCCTGTGTTACAAAGCGGTACGCATTGGTATCATAGCCATTCGGGCATGCAAGAGCAAATAGGGATGTATGGGGCTTTGATTTTGAATAAAAAATCTGATGATCCAACTTTTAGAAAGGGAATTGATGATATTCCTCAAATTCCGGTTGTTTTAAGCGAATGGACCGATTACGATCCGGACAATGTACATCGCATGTTGCACAACGCTTCAGACTGGTTTGCCATAAAAAAAGGAACGACACAAAGTTATGCCGAAGCAATTAGTGCGGGTCATTTTAAAACAAAATTAAATAACGAATGGAAGCGCATGCTGGCGATGTACGTGAGTGATGTGTACTATGATAAATTTTTGATTAATGGAAAAAATGAAAGTCAGCTTTCGCAGTTCAAGGTTGGAGATAAGGTACGACTGCGAATTGCAAATGCAGGAGCTTCATCGTATTTTTGGCTTACTTACGCAGGAGGAAAAATCACGGTCGTTGCCAATGACGGAAATGATGTAGATCCTGTTGAAGTGGACCGATTGATTATAGGTGTATCTGAAACCTACGATGTGGTAGTAACAATTCCAGCAGCAAATACATCATATGAATTTTTAGCTACACCTGAGGATAGAACTAAATCTACTTCATTATACATTGGAGAAGGAATCAAGCAACTGATAGCTCCTTTACCAAAACTAAAGTATTTTGAAGGAATGAAAATGATGAATGACATGATGAACATGGATGGAACCATGAATGATATGGGGATGCAAATGAGCCTACAAAAGATGGATATGAATACAGTGATGTATCCCGAGATAAGCGGAGAAGCACCTATGATGATGCAGGGGAAATCAGGCGGAATGAAGATGAAGATGGATATGAAAGACTCAAAAATGGATCAGTCCACTCATGCTATGGCTTCTACAGATATTGCTACATTGAATTACAGTATGCTAAAAGCACCACAAGTCACCACCTTGCCAAAAGATGCTCCTGTTCGAGAATTGCATTTTGAATTAACAGGTAACATGAATCGCTATTTGTGGAGCATGGACAATAAAGTACTTTCTGAAACAGATAAAATTCTTATCAAAAAAGGCGAAAATGTTCGCATTGTTTTACATAATAATTCTATGATGCGCCACCCAATGCACTTACATGGTCATGACTTTAGAGTTTTAAACGGTCAAGGTGATTATGCGCCATTAAAAAACGTATTAGACATTATGCCGATGGAAACGGACACAATAGAATTTAATGCAAATGCCGATGGAGATTGGTTTTTTCATTGTCATATTCTGTATCACATGATGGCAGGAATGAACAGAGTATTTAGTTATGAAAACTCGGCTCCTAATCCTTTGCTACCAAACAAAGCAGCTGCCTATAAAAAGTTACAGTCAGAGAGTAACGGCTTACACTTTATGGCAGAAAATGATTTTGCTACTAACGGGAATGATGGGCAGGCCATGTTGCAAAATTCGCGCTGGAGTTTTGGAACAGAGTGGCGTTTAGGGTATCATGATGATCATGGCTACGAGTCAGAAACTCATATAGGAAGATACATCGGAAGAAATCAATGGCTGATGCCCTTTATAGGTTTTGATGCTCGCTATAGAAAATTAGATACTAATGAAGTAGAGGAAAATCTTTTTGGTCAAAAAAGCACAAAAGACAAGCGTATTCAAGTGAGTTTAGGAGTTGCCTATACATTACCATTGCTCATAACAGCACAAGCTGAGGTGTATCATGACGGGAATGTTCGTTTCCAGTTAATGCGAGAGGATATTCCAGTTTCGAAGCGCATACGAGCTGCATTTATGGTTAATACAGACAAAGAATATATGGCCGGTTTAAAATATATTGCAGGAAAAAATATTGGTTTCACAACGCATTATGATAGTGATATGGGTATTGGATTTGGAGTAAATGTAAATTATTAACTTGTTTGCGGTTTCAATAGTAGCAATATAGTGTAGATAAAGAAAGCGTGGTTGAAAAAAAATATTTTTTTTGATGGCTTATCTGTACTTAATATGAGTTCTTTACCCTTTTTAAGGGTTTAAAATTAGCACGTAAGTGTAAGGTTTCTGAAATTGTGTTTGCAAATAACAAAAATAGTGTTACTTTTGCAGCCGAAATCAAATTTCAGGGCCCGTTCGTCTATCGGTTAGGACGCATGGTTTTCATCCATGTAAGAGCGG
>CAXBGV010000088.1:0-9236 GCA_963975235.1 uncultured Flavobacterium sp.
ATCCGGCTTATGAAGTCAAAGCTTCGGATATTCTTGAAATTTGGGAATACCAATGTAGTATTGCGAGAAGTGATAAAAAGACAGAAGCGTTGGAAAACGACACCATCAAAAATATGTTTGTTGAATTGAAACGAGATATCAACGAAGTAAAAAATACTATTGGATTAACCACTTAGTATTAGTTTAAATCGATAATGAGAATCAATTGTATCAATAACACAAGGAACTGTTTACCCTTTTATATTTAAAATGAAAAATCAAGAATACGCAATAGTAGATATTGAAACCACAGGCGGAAATGCCACTAATAGTCGAATTACCGAAATAGCAATCATCATTCATGATGGTGAGCAAGTAATTGATCGTTGGGAAACACTAGTAAACCCTCAAAAAGATATTCCGCCAGCTATATTTGCCTTAACGGGGATTACGAACGAGATGGTTAGTGATGCTCCTGTTTTTGATATGATCTCTGATAAAGTATTTGAGTTACTGTCTGACCGCGTATTTGTAGCTCATAATGTAAACTTTGATTATTCATTTGTTCGCCACGAACTAGAAAGAGCGGGTTTAAAATGGACTGCAAAGAAATTATGTACTGTAAGAGCAGCAAGAAAAATTAGACCAGGACTGCTTTCGTACAGTTTGGGGAGACTTTGTGATTCATTAGCTATTAATTTAGACAACCGCCACCGTGCAGGCGGTGATGCCGATGCTACTGCTATTTTGTTTAGTCGTTTGCTGGAATGGGATACGGATAAGGAGATGGATAAAATGATCAAGAAAACCGCCCCAGATCAACGATTGCCACCTAATTTACCTAAAGAAGATTTTGAACAATTGCCTGAAAAACCAGGTGTATATTATTTTTATGACGAGCACCATAAAGTGATTTATATCGGTAAAGCCGTTAATTTAAAAAAACGAGTAGCATCCCATTTTACAGGACATAAAATCACACCACAACGACAAAATTTTTTACGTGAAATTTACGCGATTACCTTTGAAGTTTGTGGTACAGAGTTAATGGCTTTGTTGCTAGAGTGTACCGAAATTAAAAAGCTATGGCCCATTCACAACAAAGCACTAAAACGCTTTGAGCCTAAATTTGGTTTGTTTGAGTACGAAGCCAGAAACGGTTATCGCTACTTAGCTGTTGGTAAACTAGCTAAAAACCAAAGTTGTATTGAAACCTTTGACACTATTTATGGAGGTATTAATTTACTGCAAGACTTAGCCAAACAGTTCGATATAGATCAACGATTTTGTAAATACGGAAGCTTATCTGATGGTGTGTTTCCTTCACAAAATGATACTACAGCTTTGCCAGAGGTAGACCATCACAACAATCAAATTCAAGCAGCGCTAGATTTTCATATCTCTAACAGACCCAGTTTTGCTATTATTGATAAAGGACGAAATAATGAAGAACGCAGTTGTATTTGGGTCGAAAACGGACACTTTTACGGAATGGGATATCTTGATACCGATGTAGTAATTAATGATCTTTCTGAAATTAGAGAGTATGTGACGCCTTATCCTTCGAATCAATATATAACGGACTTGCTTTATTCTTTTGCGCAAAAATATCCATCTAAGATCCGGATTCAGTCTAAAGAAACTGTTTTGTTATAGACTTCTTAATGTGGTGTTTAGATCGGTTATTACTTATTTAGTAGTACTTTTATTCAATAATTACCAATTTATTCAAACCATACTTTGATTAGCTACGTATCTCTTAAATAAATTAGTCTGTCTTAAATAAGATATAATTTTGTCAGTTTTAAAAGAGTATTGCGTCTAATGAATTATGAATAAAGTACACGGATTTTCTACTAGAATCGCTATCCTCCTTTTTGCTCAAAGCGATAAGCTAGAGAGTGCCATAAAACCAATTGCTACAAACAAGAGGCTAAATGATTTATTGTGGAGTAAAATGAATCAAAAAGTTTTAGGTACGATTCATAAAACAAACCTTCCTTACTTTATTTCTGACGAAACTACCCAAACAGGAACAACTTTTGGGGAAAAACTAAGCACAGCTGTTCAGGCTGTTTTTGATCAAGGATTTGAAAATATAATTATTGTTGGGAATGACACTCCTGGATTGACTGCGCAACTGATACATGATACCTACTTTTCTCTAGGTCAAAATGATCTTGTTTTGGGACCAGATTACAATGGAGGCGCTTATCTTATAGGTCTTGCTAAAGGTGTTTTTAACAAAAAAATGTTTGCTAATCTGAGTTGGAAAACTTCAAAAGTATTTCAGCAACTACAAGCTTTTTCTGAGGATAAAGTGTTTATTTTGAAACCGTTATCGGATTTCAATACCATATCCGATTTTAATACAGTTAGCATAGGTCTGTCTTATTTAAGTACAATTAAAGGGCTATTATTGTCTTTGCTATTTTACCATTTATTCTTAAATCGATTTATTGATACCGTATACACTTATAATATTCTTGGATTTAATTTTAATAAAGGCTCACCTGTTTTAGGATAATTATTAGCTTTTTTAAAAAAATATAATTCAAAAATCACACCTAAATGAAACAATTTTTCCTGTTTTTATTTCTGAGTATCACCACAATTGGGATAGCTCAAGAAGATGTATCAGTCTCAATTATCGATTTCAATACCCAAAAACCACTTGCTGATTTAGAGGTTGTACTAGTAAACAGCTCTCGTAACAGTAGCACAAAGCAAATTTCAAATAACCAAGGTAAAGTTACCTTTAGAGGTATTCCTGCTTTAGATGGGTACCAAGTTATTTTTGAGGGTAATACTATTTATGCTGCTCAAAAATCGGACTTAATTAGTGTACGATCTAACCAAGCGCCAACAGTATCTTTGTTATTGGTAGCTAAGGAATCTAATCAATTAAATGAAGTTGTTGTAACTAAAGGAGCTACAGCCAAAATTAATCGTCGTGATGCCGAAGTTTCTTTTGAAATGAAAGCAGCCGAAATTCAAGAAATTCCTGTAGAAGGACGTGACATTACTAGGGTGTTGTTTCGTTTACCAAATGTATCGCAAGCAACAGGGTTTTTTCCTGAAGCAGCCAACGTAAGTATCAATGGAGCGAGTTCAGGCTACACCTCATATTTAATTGATGGTTTAGACAATAACGAACGTTTTTTAGGTGGGCAAAAATTTGCTATTCCATCAGGATTTGTAAAAGATGTAACGGTGCTTACTAGTAATTTTTCGGCTGAATACGGTTTAACAGGAAGCGGAATTATTAACATTACCCCACGTTCTGGTTCTAATGAAACAACTGGCGAAGTGTTTTTTGTTACTAGACCGGGTCCTGCGATTGACGGAAAGTCTAGTTTTGCGCAAAGGGATTTATCTGGAAACCAAGTAAAAAATGGTTTTGCACGCTATCAAGTAGGTGCGGGAGTTGGGGGTGCTTTTACAAAAGACAAAACCTTTTACTACTTTAATTTTGAGCATACTACAGATGTAAAAGATAATTTATTAAATGTACCTCAGTTAGGCGTTACAGAAACCGTAAGAGGAACTAATACCTTCGATTATTTTTCAGCTAAAATTGACCAAATTTGGAACCCAAATTTCAACTCTTCTTTGCGTGCTAACGTAGGCAGAGTAGCTATAGAACGTCAAGGTGGTGGTTTAGAAGGCGGATCAACTTTTGCATCAGCAGGGAATACACAAGACCGTAACAGCATATTATTAGCTATAAAAAACAGTTATAAATTTGGGGATTTTTCAGGAGAATCGAATGTGCAGTACAGCCGATTTAGATGGAATTATGCAAAACCATTCAATCCCAATACCTCGCAAGTCACTATTTTAGGCGTAAATGATGAAACCTTAGGTGTTATAGGGAATCCAGGCTATGTTTTTGATGCGATTGAAAATACGGTACAATTACAACAAAAAGTAAAGTATTATACCGAAAATCATACCTTCAAAGCAGGTGTAAATTTTATAAGAGGAGATCATCAATTATTTGGTGGGGGAAATCCAGTAGGGAATTACAGAGTAAAGTTGAACCAAAATCAAATAGACCTTATCAAGAATAGTGGCGTGGGTGGCGCATTAAATGTCAATGATATTCCGCAAGATGTTCAGGTTTTGAATTACAATGTAGAATTGCGTCCTGCTTCTTTTGGAACTAACCAAGATATTTATTCTGCTTACATTGAAGATTTATGGGCAGCGTCTAGTAGATTAAATATTACATTTGGTTTGCGTTACGATTATGATAATCTATCAAAAGGAGGAAGCGATAAAGGAGATTATAATAATCTTGCACCACGTTTTAACTTTAATTTCAAACTTAACAATGATAGTAGTCTGCGTGGTGGATTTGCCATTTCCTACGATAAAGTAAATTATGCTTTGTATAGTGACGCTTTACAGCAAAATACAACTTCACAAAGCTATAAGTTACAATTACAAGAGTTAAAGAGATTAGGGATTTTGCCAGCTGATACCAATATTGATAGAATAACATACAACGGAAATCTAGCAGCAACAGTTACTGGCGTAGATTATTTACAAGGGCCAAAAGCGACAGACTTGCAAGGACAAAGAGAAAATATTTTCTCTAATGAACGCCGAATTTTAAATCCTAATGGATATAAAAATGCTTACACTAAAGAGTTTGCAATTGGATATCAATTACAATTGACTGACGAAAGGATGTTTTTTGTGGATCTAGTACACAACCAAGGTCAAAATTTAAGTCGTTTACGCAATTTAAACGCCGCGGCAGAATATCCTATAGATCCTAAAGATGTAGTCATTAGAACTCAAGCTCAAGCAGATGCTTCTAGACCAATTCCCATTACAAATGGAGGCGCTACTATAAATGGACAAAGAGTTACTGGAATTGCACGAAGTGTAATTGTAAGCGAAAATGAAGGTGAATCTAGATACTATGCTATGAGTTTTAATTATCAAAAAACAAGAGGTAAAGATGATTATTCGTATCGCTTAAACTACACTTTGTCGTCAAGTAAAAATGACACAGACGGAATAAACTTTAGAGCCTCGGATGGAAATAATTTCGCAAATGAATGGGGACCATCTGTAAATGATAGAACACACAATATAAATGGAATTTACAGTTATTATCCTTTTAAAGGCACTACAGTTACATTAGCTGGTTTACTGCAGAGTGGACAGCCTATTAATAGAATTCCCTTAGGTTTTGGAACTACAGATTTAAATGGAGATGGCGCGAGCTTCTCGGATGCATATCAAGGAAATAGCGACCGTTTTCCGGGAGAAAGCAGAAACAATGATCGTTTGCCATGGAATACAACCTTTGATTTAGGGATTCAACACCAAATTACGATTGCAGGAAATAATAAATTTGAAATACGTGCGGACATTTTTAATGTTTTGAATGCCGAAAATTTAAGTGGTTATAGCAATAACGCAACTCAAAGTAACCAAATTCAAGGCGGTTCAAGCGCTAGCGGATTGTTCACACAGCGAAATGCTTCGCCACCAAGGCAATTTCAATTTAGTGTTCGTTACTTATTTTAAATAAAATTATGAGGGAAGTATTCTCTCGCACTATTTATAAATTTGCGTTAGGGATAGCAACGGCATCTCCCGATGCATAAAATAGGGCTTTTTTAGCCTTATTTTATGCAAATCGGGAATACAGTGCATAGCCCGACCCTTGTGGGAACGCCCAAATAAAAAACAAAATATGTTTGTACTAAATGCCAATGAGCCTAATGAGTTAGCCACTTATTTACAATCTCAAAATTGGATAGCATCATCGGAATCGATACTATCCATTTCTAAACCAGGAGAGGGGAATATGAATTGTGTTTTGCGCGTTAAAACAGCCAATCGTTCCTTGATTGTTAAGCAATCTAGAGGCTATGTCGAGAAATATCCTCAAGTGGTAGCACCTGCTGATCGCGCCGTTACTGAAGGTGCTTTTTACAAAAAAGTGTCTACAATTGATACCATACAAGATCTGATGCCAAGAATGATAGGCTTAGATTCAATAAATAATGTGATTATATTAGAAGATTTAGGTGCAGCTAGTGATTATACTGTTTTATACCAACTTGAGCAAAAGATAGGCAGGGCCGAATTAAAACAATTAGTAGGGTACTTGAATGGTTTGCACCAAAGTTTTCAGAAAACGGTTATTGATGATGAGTTAATGAACGTAGCGATGCGTAAATTAAACTATGAACACATTTTTGAATATCCCTTTAATACGGATAATGGGTTTGATTTAGATGGTATTCAGCTCGGTCTACAGGCTTTGGCTATGCCTTACAAAATAAATCAACAATTGAAAGATAAGATAGGAGTTTTAGGGGCTTTGTATTTATCTAAAGGTAAATATTTGCTGCACGGTGATTACTATCCTGGAAGCTGGCTCAAGACAGGAGAGGGTATTAAAATAATTGATCCCGAATTTTGTTTTTACGGCTTACGAGAATTTGATTTAGCAGTAATCTTGGCTCACCTGCATATTACACAACAGGAAGATTGGGTGTTTGCTTTTATAGAGAATAATTATTTACAATTCAAGGAGTTGAATACTACAATTTTGAATGGTTTTATTGGCACCGAAATCATGCGTAGATTAATAGGTTTAGCGCAATTACCTATCCAAATAGACTTGAATACGAAAGCAAATTTATTAACGTTTGCTAAAAACTTAATTTTAGAAGAAGATGAGAAATAAGATATTACTTTTTGCTTTTTTGCTTACGGCAACATTGCAAGCCCAAACAAAAGTTTGGTTTGATACTGATTTGATGATTGGAATGCCAGATAAAACGCCGCGTGAGGTTGATGATGGAATTACCTTGATTATGGCCTTGAAACAGCCACAGATTAAAATTGTAGGTATTAGTTCGATTACTTACGTAGATTACAGTTTTGATGTGATTCAGAAAATATTAAAATGGCACAACAAAGGCGCTGCTATTCCGGTCTATAAAGGATCGCCTAATGGTGACGACCTTGGTAAAGAGAATGACGGTACGAAGGCATTGTATGAAGCTTTAAAGAAAGAGAAACTAACAATACTAGCTTTAGGACCAATGACAAATATCGCGACATTGATACAAAATCATCCCGATATTATTCCGCAAATCGAAAAAATTTCTATTTGTGCGGCCCGTACTCCTGGTATGACCTTTAGTCCTGGGCATGGAAAACTAAACGTGTTTGATTATAACTATGAGTTCGATTACAAATCGATGGATATTGTGTTGGGATCAAATATACCTTTAGTATTTGCAGGTTACGAGCCTAGTTCTTACACATTTATTGGCAATATCGATCTGGCTAGTTTAGATCAAAATGAAGAAGCTGACAAATGGTTATTTGATATTGTACAACCATGGATGGAGAAAAACGAAAAGTTTTTTGGTGTGCGAGGCTTTATCCCATTTGACTGTTCGACTTTAGGAGTAATTACTCATCCTGATTATTTTACCTATTACAAGAACATTCCAATTAAGGTAAATTATAGAAAAAATGATGCCTTAACGGTGCAGCCTAATGTGCCTTTCAAAAACTTTTTGGAGGTATCTTATAAATACAAGACAAAAAAAAAGGTAGATTATGCTGTTAGAGCATTACAAGGTTTTGAAGAAAAGATTTTAGAAACGTTAAGTGTGAAAAACTAACAAAACTTTAGGAATTGTTTGAAAACCAATATTGTACATTAAGCGTAAATTACAATACGTTAGATAAACGCTTTTTCTCTTTCTTGAAAAAGCAAATATTTACCCTAACAAATTAAGTTATAACTCATAGTAAATAGACAAAAATGAAAATAGTAAGTTATTTAGTTGTATTCTTTACAGTTGTAAGCTGTACTAATGCACAAACAAAAAAATTGCCACTAGAACCTAAAAACGGGCAAGCAGTTGCTGTGTTTGCAGAAGGATGTTTTTGGTGTAGCGAACATGTTTTTGAAGATGTAGTAGGCGTTAATAAAGTGATTTCGGGCTATAGCGGAGGCACATTAAAAAATCCTTCCTACGAACAAGTTGGTTCTAATACAACTGGCCACGCAGAAGCGATAGCTGTGTTTTACGATCCTAAAGTTATTTCGTTCAAGGAGTTAGTAACAGTGTTTTTTGCTTCGCAGGACCCTACTACGCCCAATCAACAGGGTCCAGACCGTGGATCTTCTTACAGATCGATCGCTTTTTATAAAAACGCTGCTGAGAAAAAAATAATTGAAGATAAAATTAAGGAATTAACAGTTAAAAAAGTTTTTGCTAATCCTATCGTAACAGAGGTAAAGCCCGTAACTGATTTTTATGAAGCAGAGGCTTACCATCAAGATTACGTGAAAAACAATCCAAATCAGCCTTACGTGAAAGGAGTTTCGGTTCCTAGATACAATAAGTTTAAAACAACTTATAAAGGAAAGTTAAAATCTAATAATTAAATTATGAAACGATACCACCAACTCATTGCTACTATATTGATCTCATTTAGTTTTATAGCTTGTTTACAGGCAAGTAAAGGTAGTAAAGAAGCCATGTCAAATGAAGAGATAGTTGCCGATCAGCCTGCATTAACCCCATCTGACACAATTTTGAAAAAAGTTGTAAAAACAGATGAACAGTGGAAAAAAGAGCTGACAGCTAATCAGTATTATATATTGCGAGAAAAGGGAACAGAACGTCCTTTCCAGAATGAATTTCATGACAATCATAAATCGGGTACTTATTACTGTGCAGGTTGTAAATTACCTTTGTTTGACTCTAAAACAAAATTTGACTCGGGTACAGGATGGCCAAGCTTTTATGATGTTTTAAATAAAAAATATGTAAAAGAAGTTGTAGATAAAAGCCTAGGAATGGTGCGGGGCGAGATTGTTTGTGCGCGTTGTGAGGGGCATTTAGGCCATCTTTTTGATGATGGACCTGATCCCACAGGATTGCGTTATTGTATGAACTCAGCTTCCTTATTATTCAAAGAAGTTAAGTAATAATTTGGTTAATTATTCGAAAAAAGGGCGTTTGTTTCATATGAAATAAACGCCCTTTTGGGTCATATTCGTTTCAGCGCTGTACTATTTGTCAACCTATTTCAGGATTTGTCATTTTCTAAGCTTGTTGCCAACGTTCCGGCGCTTGGCGAGGTTGCGAAGTTCGGAACCGATTATTTTCTATCAAAGATAAAATTTCTTGCGAGAAATAAACGTGAATTTACTACAAAATTCGCAATCTTGCCAAACGCCTGTTATGCGGGGTTTG
>CAXBGV010000089.1:0-9143 GCA_963975235.1 uncultured Flavobacterium sp.
AAAGTACGCATTGCCTCAACTCGCAGTTCTAAAAGATGATTTGACAATTGCGGATATGAAAATTAGCGACAATTTATATTGTTGTGGTGATCATTTAATGAATGGATCTATAAATGCAGCTATGAAATCAGGACGTTTATTGGCTGATTTGATAATTTCAGAGAATCGCCAAAATTATATCGATAACAATTGATTGAAGAAATTTTTTTAATACATCTTGACTATTGAATTCACCTAATTATTCTAATTCTATCAATCAAAACACTCGAACTGACGAGTTGGAAATTTTTTAAACTGAGATTCTGAATTAGACTTCGTAGTGAAATAATTATTCAATAAAAAACCCGTTACGAAGATTTCATAGCGGGTAGGAACGCATTCATTGTATTAACTAAATAGTGAATTATCTCCCAAAATCATCTTGAAGACGTACAATATCCTCTTCGTCTGATGGCTGATTCAAGTCCGTATGTTGCCAAATCTCTGCAACAATACCCCATGAATCTAGTCCGATTAATCGATGCCTTTCTCCTTTCTCCAGCTGTATAAATGCACCTGAACTAAGTTCTTGGATTTCGCCTTCTTCATCTGTCAAGCTTGTTTTTACGCCTACTTTTCCTCCAATGACTTTCCAGATTTCAGATCTTCTAAAATGATATTGCCATGACAATCTTTTATTAGGCGCCACTACTAATATTTTTGGACTCAATTTATTGGTGATTTGTATTTGAGACATTTCAAGATTTGGGAAAAATAATTTTGCAAAAGCACTAGATTGATCTTCGGCTAGTACAAAAAAACCACCCCACGGTCTTGTCATGTCCTGTTGGACAATGGTGAAATTTTGGTCTTTTATAATGGCAGCAACTCTTTCAAAGATTGCGTTTTTATCCATAGTGAGGTCTAAGTTGAAATTCATTTTAGGTGTATATTTTAAATTTTAGTATCCTCTTTTATTAGTTGAAATCCTAAAGCAGTTAAGTGTGTCGCGGCATTTTGCATCGCATCCTCTGTAGTCACTCCCATTTCCATAATAGAATGGATACTTTCAGGGTGTAGATTTTCTTCGATTAGTTTTTTATCTTTTACAATTCCTGCAATAATTGAAAAGGGAATTTGATTTTTAAGGGCTCTTTCGCTAATACCTTTGATTACTTTACCCTCGATTGTTTGTTTGTCAACAGAACCTTCTCCAGTAATAATTAAGTCGATATTGTCTTTTAATAGAGTGTCAAAACCGGTTTGTTCCATTACAAAATCAATTCCAGATTTTATTTTGGCATCCAAAAAACAAACTGCTCCTGCTCCTAAGCCGCCAGCAGCTCCTGCACCTTCAATAGTTTCTACTTTTTTGTTAAGGTGTTTTAGAACTTGATCGCTAAAATGTCGAAGTCCCATGTCTAATAATTGAATCTCTTCTTCCGATGCGCCTTTTTGACCCCCGTAAACGTAAGCGGCACCATTTCTCCCGAACAATGGGTTTTTGACATCACATACTACGGTGCAGTTGATTTCATTTAGATCAAATAATAGATGAGTATCCACAATTTTAGCAATATGTAACATCTCTTTACCAATGGGGTTAATAAGCTCGTCTTTTGAGTTGTAAAGCTGATACCCCAAAGCGGCTGCCATCCCTATTCCAGCATCATTTGTTGCGCTTCCGCCAATGAATAATACAATGTTTTTATATCCTTTTTGAATTGCGTCAAGGATGAGTTGTCCAGTACCAAAGGTAGAAGTATAGTAACAGTTTTTTTCGTTTTCTTCTAATAGCTGCAGTCCGGATGCATTTGCCATTTCAATATAAGCAGTGTTTTTAGACACTTTATAAGTAGCTTGGATTTCCTTAAACAAAGGATTCATTACCTGGATAGTAATGGTTTCCAGTTTGAAATAATTCTGCAATATATCCAAGGTTCCCTCACCACCGTCAGCCAGCGGATGTTTCAAGGTTTCTATTAATGGATTCGCTTTTTTAATTCCATCTTCAATGGCGTTACAAACCTCCATGGCAGACAAAGAACCTTTGAATTTATCGGGTGCTATTAAAATTCTCATTTTGTAATTTTTTAGTTAGTGTATTTAGCAGCAACTGAGATTAAAAAAAGCAGCACAATTCGTTTCCTCCTCATGCCGCCACATTAACCAACTCAATGTATTTTATTGATTGAAATACTTTAATCTCAATCTATTTTATCGATGCTAAAATGTCTGGAAGTGCAAATGATAACGCAAGTATTGCAATGAAGAATACAACTAATATCAACACATCTTTAGAGTATATATCTTCTTTACGAACACTAAACACAATATTGGTATCAGTATTTTTTTCTGTTTTATAGATAGCACTAAATACTAACGCTAATACGAAAGTGATAACAAAACCGGTAAGGTTAAACCAAATCCAGAAAATATCATCAAAAAAGTATTTTATCGTAACATTAATCAAAACACCTCCAATAATTCCCACATTCATTCCAATGTAATTCACTCTTTTAACTAAAATAGCGATAATGAAGGTTGCCAAAATAGGCCCGTAAAATTGTGACGAAATCATATTAATCAATTCAATCACAGTTCCTCCATTATTCCCGAAAAGATAGGCCGAAGCAATACAAACAAAGCCCCAAAAAACAATCGCTATTTTAGAAAATTTCATGTATTTAACTTGACTCAATTTTACTTTGCCTCTGTTAAAAAGATCCTCTACCGTTACCGCTCCCAATGAATGGATTGTAGCACTCACAGAAGACATTGCCGCTGACAAAATCCCAACAATCAAAATCCCAATCAAACCGTGTGGTAAATATTTCATAATAAAAACAGGCAACATCAAATCAGGTTTGATTCCGTTTTTTAAGAATTCCTCAGGGTAATGTTGTTTCGTTACCGCAGCGATTTCATTCATGAAATCAGGTGTTAAATTTACCAACGCTCCAATGATTAAACCCATTATACAATAAGTCAATACCGCTGGAAAACGCAGCAATCCATTAGTCAATAATATTTTCTTCGAAGCATTTTCATCTTTGGCAGATATTAATCGTTGCGCCTGAGTTTGGTCTGTTCCATAGTAAGACATGTATAAAAACAAACCTCCTAAAACCATAGGTAAAAGTCCATAAGTACCTCCGTCAAATCCTAGATTAGGAATGTCGATGACTTGCAAACGCTCGCTATCAAAGCCTGTAAAGTTAGGATTCGCTTTTAATAGATCCCATCCAAAATAAATACAGATAAGCAAACCTCCAAAAAGTATCACCATTTGAATGGCGTCACCCCAAACCACCGCTTTCATTCCGCCCATATAGGAGTAGACGATAGTTATTATGGTAATTAAAATAATGGTATAATGAAAACTAATATTTAATACCGATTGCAAAATAATTGCAATGGTATAAACTCCTACACCTGTCGATAAAGACCTACTTATTTGAAAAACGGCACTTAAGATAATTCGAGTAGAAGTAGAGAATCGTCTTTCGACAAATTCATATATACTTACAATATTAGCGCGGTATAACGGCGGAAGTATGATCAAAATAATACCAATCATGGCCAATGGAACTGCTAACTCAAATGTCAACCATTTCATTCCACCTCCTTGCGCTAAACCTACAAAAGCAGGTGCTGATATAAAACTAATCGCAGAGAGCTGAGTTGCCATTGCAGATAAACTCAACGGAAACCATCCCATGCTTTTCCCTCCAAGGAAATAATCCTTTGCATCTTTATTTTCTTTAAATAAGAATCCTAATCCTAAAAAAGCAATTAAGTAAACAATAATAACAGTGTAGTCTAACCAGTTCATAATGTTTATTTTTTAATTAATTATTCAGCATATCCAAAAACAAGGCAGCGCTCCATGAGAAATTACCTCCTCCGTAGCCTTTTGCTCCTTCTATATATTCGGATTTTCTAGCATCAAAATATTCATAGAATCCTACTTTTGTTAGTATTTCGATACTGTCCGCTTTTACTCTGGCAGCAATATCATCATAGCCATAATCCTTTAAACCATTGTATAAAATCCAGTTTAAGTTAATCCAAACTGGCCCTCTCCAATATTTCTTTGGATTGAAACGTTCACTTGTAGGGTCGAATGAAGCACATAAGTACATGTCATCTCCACCAAATTTAGTCATCATTGTATTAATTATTGTCGCCGCTTGCTCCTTGCTCGGTATTCCCGCAAACAAAGGCGTAAAAGAAGACGAACTTACAAAACGGATTGGCTTTTCATTTCTTAAATCATAATGAATATAGGCGCCTAAGTCAGCATCATATAATTTTTCATTGAAAGAGCGAATACTTTTTTCTTGCCATTTTTTCAGTTGTGCAATTTTATCCTCGTTACCACCAATTAATTGGTACAAGTTAATCAATGAATCATTCGATTTAATCAACATCGAATTAAATAAAGGATCTTGAACTAAAAACGGCGATAGCTCAGCTATTTTTGCATCATCATAATTATGCTCTTTTGCTATTTCGATAATATGTAAGTAATGATCGTATTCTCTTTTTGAAGGTCTTTGTGATGCATCAACGTGTGTTGTGTCTCTTCTTTCAAAAGTATATTCTGGTGGGTTCATGGTCAACCAAATATCGTCCCAAATAGGAGAGTTATCAGTTCCTGATTCCCAGTTGTGGTAGATGTACACTAAACCTTCATTTTGAGGATCTCTTTTAGTGTAAAAATAATTATGGTTGTCGTATACTTTGTCAATGTTTTCTTTGATAAAACTTAGTACGTCTGCTTTATCATTCCCTATCTTATACATTTTTTCTAATGTAAAACCTAAAACTGGTGGCTGTGTCATTCCTGTCGAAGGATATGCGTCATTTGATTCAGGATGTAATTTTGATAAATGAAAATCACGTCCTGGAAAATAACTATCTGTTTCAACATGAAAAACAATATGCGGAATAAATCCATTCCCCCATTGCGAATTCAAAAGCGTTTTCATTTCCTTTTTGGCTTTTTCCATATCATAATGGGCAAAACCAATGGCTATAAATCCGGAATCCCATTTCCATTGGAACGGATACAAACCCTTACATGGTATAGAATATCCTTTTGCTTGGAAATTACCATCTAAAATATTTTTGGCTTCTTTAATTAAGTTCTTTTCCATACTATTTTTATTAAAAAAAGGATGCCTTGATAAAGTAATATTAAGGCACCCCAGATATTATTATTATTTAGAAAGTAAATGTTAAGTTCATTAAAGCTGTTCTAGGAATAATTGGTCTTCCTACAAAGAATTGCTCGTCTGTTTGATTGTCACCTAATCTTGGAGAACCTTCAGTAATTCCAGCAGAATTAAACAAGTTGAAAGATTGAGCTCCTATTCTAAGTGTTTCATCGTCATTTCCAACATTGAAAGTATAACCAACACTTAAATCAACAATTCCAAAACCTTTTAACTCAACTGTATTTGCGTCATTTGTGAATTTATCACCAGCATAGTTGTAATCAAAATTGGCGTCGAAGTTTGATTTGTCATAAGACAATCCAAGTTTTGTCATTACATTAGGTTGTCTGGCTAGTTTGTTGCCTACAAAAGTAGGGTTGTTTTCAGATTTAGTCAATTCATGTTTTTGGTAAGTAAACGTTCCGTTAAATGCAAAACCGTCGATGAATTTCCAATTCCAAGTGCTTTCAATACCATAAGATTTTGTGTCTTGTAAATCTACTTTTTCAGTAAATCCGCCGAATCCGTCATTTAAAAATGCAATGTTTCTTCTATCAGATAAATTAAGAGAGAAAAGCGCTGCCGTTCCTGAAAAACTTCCTTTACCGTATTTAATACCTGCCTCACCTTGAATAATATTCTCAGGAGAATAAGTAGAATGACCTCCAGCAGCATTAATTTTTACTGAACGTAATTCTGGAAAGAAATATCCTTTAGAAAAGTTACCATAAACACTAGTGCTTGTACTTATTTTGTATAAAGCTGCCATTGAAATTGCAAATGCATCTGTAGAAACTTTTGCGGTTTCATAGGCTCCAGTTCCCCATGTTACATTTTCAATCTTAGCGTTTCCTGCGAAAGTGCTCATTTTAAATTGAGCTGTTTTTTCGTTTTGAATAGTTCCAGAAGCTGTTTCGTGTCTGATACCTATATCAAAATTCCATTTGTCTAATTTGATTTGATCTGTTAAGAAAAAAGCCAATTTATTACTTGTAACATTTTTGTTAGAATATCCAGCCCCTCTGTTAGTTACACCATTTACAGTATAACCTGAAAGGTTAACTAACCCTGGACTATTGCTATATTCACTTAAATAACTTGAGGTAACATTCATATCTCCTGCAGAAGCTCTAGACATAAATGTCCCCGCTGTAACAGTATGTACACCCATTTTGTTAATCAATTTAATTTCAGATACCAATTCATCTAGTGGACGAACTCTATCTAATATTCGGTTTTCGAATAAAAGTGCATCTGCCGGTAAAGCTGTGCCGTTTAGCGTTGTAAAATTACCTGCCGTTATATTTCTTGCTGCTTTGTATTCAGCTTGTGTTTCAACTACTTTAGGACCAGTTAATCCACTTCCGTCTAAGAATAAATTAAACTGGTGCTTGTAATTCGATTTTCTAATTTTAGCATCAATAGAGAAATTATCAGAAAAATCGTGAACAAAATTCGTCATAAAGTAACCTCCTTTTGTAGCAACCCCGTCTCTAATGTTAGTTTTAAAAATTCCATCAGGAGTAGCATAAGAAATATTTGCAGCTGCAGCTGTTTGCAAAGTCACGATTTCGTTACCATCATTTCCAATAGGTCTAGACCTGCTTCCGCCTTGTAATGGGTAAGGTAAAAAGAACTGTACTTTGTCATCAATCACTTGTCCTGAGAATGTGATTGTGCTTTTTTCAGTTACTTTTTTTACATTTCCACGAATTTGGTAACCTTCAGTAGGTAATCCTGTTTTGATAGGTCCTTCATCATAACGGTAAAAACCGGTTACAGCATAGAATAAGTTAGAATCTTTTCCGCCTAATTGTCCGCTAGATAAAAAATCAGCTTTGTATCTTGAATTAGTTCCTACTTCAGTCTTTAAAATGTTTTTTGGAGTAGTTGAACCTGTTTCACTTGTGTAGTTAATAATACCTGCTACAGAACCTGCTCCATATAATACAGATGAACCACCACGAATGAATTCTAAACTTTTCATTCCTATATCTGTTCTAAAATAAACATCATGCGCAGAGGAGTTCAATCCGAAAGTTGATAATACTGGCATTCCGTCAATTTGGATAGGATTAAACTGAAATTGTCCTCCAGAAGGTAAACCTCTCACAAACACGTTTGATCCTACCTCACCACCACCATTTTCTGTGGTAATACCCGGTACACTTCTTAAGATATTAGCCTGACTACTTGTGTTTAGTTTCGTTAAATCTTTAGCGCTGAAAGAAGTAATCGAAACAGGAGTTTCTTTTTGAGAACGTTTAACTGAAGTTCCTGTTAAAACTACTTCGTCTAATGTCTCGATACTTTCTTTTAAAATAAAATCTACAGTTACATCTCCACTAAAGTTAACCGTTTTAGTTTGAGCAAAGTAACCTATGTAGGCAATTTTTATTTTTTGCTCACCTGTTAACTGAGAAGAGAACGAATAATTTCCGTCCATATCTGTGGTTGTTCCTTCTTGAGCACCCACAACTACCACATTGACCATTGGGACTGGATTATTTTGTTCGTCCTTCACTATTCCTTTTACAGTAGTTTGAGAATAGGAAATAGTTCCTATTAGCAGCAAGAATACTTTTAAATACTTTTTCATTTTGGTTCTAATTAAATTAGTTAATTGGTTTTTTTTCTGCTAAGTTATATTGCATAGAAGGCTTTAGATACTGAAAACTCATCGAAATAAACCGCAAACGTTTGCGGTAACGTTTGCGTTCAAAATAAAATTAGTACTTTTGCTATTATATCAATAGAAAATGCGCAAAAAAAATATTGTTACCCTAAAAAAATGGCTTTTGATTTAGGATTGTCTATTTCAACGGTTTCGCGTGCACTAAATGATCATATTGACATCAGTGAAGAGACAAAAGAGAAAGTGAAAGCGCATGCTAATAAAGTAAAGTATGCTCCTAATTTATTTGCGAAAGGTTTTAGATCGCATAAATCAAATATAATTGGGGTTATTATTCCCAATATAGAACATCAATTTACAGCGACACTCTTAAAAGGAATAATTTATAATGCGGATTTAAATGGCTACAAAGTTATTATATGTGAATCCTTTAATAATGAACAGAAGCAAGCAGCACTTCTAGAAACGATGGTGCAGTTTGGTGTAGACGGTGTTTTATTGTTCCTTGTGAAAAAAAACACTAATGTTGATGATATTCTGGACATGATGCAACACATTCCGCTAATTCTTTTTGACAGAATTTCTGCAAAAGTACCTTGTACCCAAATTGTTATTGATGATGAGGACGCTGCCTTTAAAGCTGTTGAACATCTTATCAACACCGGCAAAAAAAGAATTGCCATCATTAAAGAAACTGAAAGTTCAATCTTATCTGAAAAAAGATATGTGGGATATTTAAAAGCATTAAAAAAGTATGGACTTGATTTAGACGAAAGTCAAGTTATGAGTTCTGAAAATCTTTCTATTGCTGAGGGTAAAAAACTTGCAAAGGTTTTAGTTGGGTTACAACATAAGCCAGACGCAATATTTGCGATTACAGACGAAGCAGGAATAGGTGCAATACAAGTTTTGAAAAAAAACAAAATAAAGATTCCCGCAGAAATTGCGGTTGTTGGATTTAGTAATTCGATTTATTCGACAATCATCAGACCTAAGCTTACAACCATTGATCAACCTGGAAATAGAATTGGAGAGATAGCTATCAAATATTTAATTGATGAAATTAATAGTGATAATGAAATCAGTTATAAAACGATTGAAATTAAAACTAATTTGATTGTTAGGGGATCTTCTTTTAAATCCTTAAAAAGGAATAGCTTAGCTTAGTTAGTCGCCATCATAAAACATAAAAAAAGTCTAGCTTGAAACTAGACTTTTTTTATTCTCTTATTTCTTTGGATTATTTCAAATGCTCCAGCATATCTACGGTCATCGATTCTAAATTATATTTATGATTCCAACCCCAA
>CAXBGV010000090.1:0-9134 GCA_963975235.1 uncultured Flavobacterium sp.
AGATACACCCTATAATTATAAAGATTTAAAAGGAGAAACTCCTACAATTCAGGTTGATAGTACTTTTAATCCATTTTCTGATGATAAGGTTAATAAGCATTACGCATCGGCTAGTACCTATAGAAAACCGGAGCCTAGTGCAAGTTGGGAAAGTCTGTATGTTGGTTTAAAACAAGAGTCCCATTTTCAGTCTGCTGCAACTGATTTTACTTTTGAAACGGAAGAGATCACAGGATCCTTGTTTAATGATGAAGAGGTTGAGCACGCAGTTCAGAATGTCTATCAAATACACAAAAAATATATTGTATCTCCTATTAAGTCAGGAATGGTTATTGTTGATCAGCAAAGGGCACATCAACGGGTTTTGTATGAGCAGTTTTTGACTAATATGACCGTTCAACAAGCTTCAAGCCAGCAATTACTATTTCCTTTAGATTTGTTTTTTTCGTCATCTGAGATGGATTTAATAGAGGAACTTAAATTGTCCTTGGTGAATACTGGTTTTGTTTTTGAAGAGACCACTGATAATGCACATATAGTGATTTCTGGGATACCAGTAAATGTTACTGAGAGTGAAGTGTCGATGGTATCCCAGAAAACAGCTTCAGTCAAAACGATACGATTGCCAAGTCAATGGCTAAAAGTTTAGCCGTGAAAACAGGTACAAGTTTAACAGTAAAGGAGCAAGAGAACTTGGTAAATGGTCTTTTTGCCTGCAAAGACCCAAATGTCTCTCCTTTTCAAAAACCTACTTTCATTACCATGAGGGTAGAAGATTTAGATAAAAAATTCGCATTATGAGAAATATAACCGAAACGGTAAAACAGTTATTAATTATCAATGTATTATTTTTCGTTGGTACACTTGCTGTCGGAGATCAAGCTTACGATTTATTAGCACTATACTTTCCTGAAAATAGTAGTTTTCAGTATTGGCAGCCATTAACGCACATGTTTATGCACGGTAGTTTCATGCATATTTTATTCAATATGTTTGCCTTATATTCCTTTGGATCTGCTTTAGAGCATTTTTGGGGAGGAAAAAAGTTTTTATTCTTTTACCTTTCCTGTGGTTTTGGAGCTGCATTGATTCATACAGGAATGAACTACTATTATTTTCAAGATGGAATGAAGACTTTGTTAGAGCAAGGATTTTCTCAAACTGAGGTACTTGCTGTATTGAATGGAAAAGTCAATAATGAATTAATTCCTGTTTTAAATAGTCCAGGATTTGAAAATTTTATTACTTCTTACGCTGGTAGAGTAGTTGGTGCCTCAGGAGCCATTTACGGAATCATTGTGGCTTTTGCTTTCATGTTTCCAAACGCTGAGTTGGCTTTGATGTTTATACCTGTGCCTATCAAAGCAAAGTATTTTGTGCCTGGATTAGTTGCAGTAGATCTTTACTTGGGAGTATCTGGTCAGTCTCTTTTTGGTGGTCCTGGAATTGCACATTTTGCTCATGTAGGTGGTGCATTATTTGGGCTGTTAATTAGTTGGTATTGGAAGAAAAACCAATTTGAAAACAACCGTTGGAATTAAGCTAAAGCAAGCAGAGTGATGAATATAATAGACGATATAAAATTACAGTACAAGTTGGGCGGTGTGGCTTTTAGAATTATCTATTGGAATATAGGTTGTTTCCTAATTTCTCTAGCGTTTTTTTATCAGTACAGTGGTGGGTTTTTCACGTTTCCGTCGTGGATCGCTTTGTCAACTGATCCTTCTAATTTTATAGGAAAGCCTTGGACTTTTTTAAGCTATGCTTTTTTTCACGATGGTTTTTGGCATCTGTTATTTAATATGATGGTTCTTAACTTTTCAAGTCAGTTATTTTTGACTTACTTTACACAAAAGCAATTATTAGGTAGTTACATTTTAGGTGCTATTTTTGCAGGTGTAGTATTCGTATTAAGTTATTATTTTTTGGGTATTAATACGGTTATTGTAGGTGCTTCGGCAGCAATTATGACTATATTGGTTGCTGTTACAACATATCAGCCGCTTATGAATGTAAGGATGTTACTGATAGGGAACGTTAAGTTATGGCATATAACAGCAGTGCTGCTGATTTTAGATCTAATGCAGTTTCGATTAGATAATATGGGTGGGCATATTTCCCATCTCTCTGGCGCTTTTTTTGGGTTTTTGTATATTAAATTGCTCGAAAACGGTACAGATTTAAGTACTGGTGTAACTAAGGTTATTTCTTTTTTTATGAATAGGTTTATAAAACGACCAGCTACACCTTTTAAAAAAGTACATAAAAACTACAATCGACCAAGTGAGCCACGTGCTTCTAAGATTGTAACAAAAACAAAATCACAACAACAAATAGACGAAATATTAGATAAAATCAGTCAGTCAGGGTATGATAGCCTTTCAAAAGAAGAAAAAGATTTTTTATTTAAAGCAGGGAATTAATTTTCCAGAAAATATAAGAGCTGAATTTTAATTTTAAACTAAAATAATGAAAAACCTTTCCTGGTTCAATAAAGGGATGTATAGTTTAAACATTCTGCTTATTCTTGTTACTTTTATCGCCTACTTGCTGCCTTTTTTAGCACCTAAAATATTTCCTATTTTAGCAGTGTTGACATTAATGATGCCTCTTTTTTTTATTTTAAATGCATTGTTTTTTATCTACTGGCTATTGCAATTCAAAAAGCGAATGATCTTATCTGGTATAGTATTGTTAATCGGAATCACCTTCATTAATAAATTTTATAAGTTTTCGGCTGATACCTATCCACAAGGAGAAAAAGATTTTGTTGTAATGAGCTATAATGTTCGTTTGTTTAATTTATTTAAATGGATTGATAAAAATGATGTAGCAGGGTCGATAGTTGAATTTATAAATGAGAAAAACCCGGATATATTGTGCATTCAAGAATTCTCATCTTCTGCTACAATAGATCTAAAAGTATACAAGTATAAGTACATATTAATGGCTGGTGATAAAATTAAGTCTGGTCAAGCTATTTTTTCTAAATTCCCTATCCTTGATCAAGGAAGTATCGTTTTTCCCAACTCTAATAACAGTGTTATTTATGCTGATATAAAAAAGGGTAAGGATGTCATACGAGTGTATAATATGCAATTGCAATCTATAAAGATTTCACCTGATGTAGATGAGATCAATGACAATTTAGAGGTAATCAATAAGAGTAAGTCTCAAATGCTGTATCGACGAATTAGTAAAGCTTTTAAACAACAACAACAGCAAGCTGAGATTTTCAAGGAACACGAAAGTCAGTGCGAGTATCCTGTGATTATTTGCGGAGATATGAATAATAGTGCCTATTCTTATGTTTACAGAAATGTTAAAGGGAAGTTGAAAGATTGTTTTGAAGAGGCTGGTACTGGTTTTGGCCAGACATATAAGTTTAAGTATTATCCTGCTAGAATAGATTATATTTTTGCTGATGAGAAAATGATCGTTAAAGAGTTTCAAAGCTTCGCAGACATGAAGGACTCTGATCATTACCCAATCATGGCTAAATTAAGTTTGGAGTAGCTTTTTATTTAATTAGTTGTTGCTCTTGCAAATAGTCAATGGCGTATTTTCCTTCATTAAAAAGCAGATCTAAGATGCTGAGGTTGTTGATAAAACCGTGCTTATCTTCAAAAACTTGGATATATCTTGTCATTACCGAAATATCTTTTTTTCCATCAATTAAGTATCTGAAGTCTTTAAGCGTTGCTGTCTCGATATCACGGAGATATGCGGTAGTGGTTTCAAAATCAATCTTTTTGCGCAAGCATTTAGATATAATCGCTATCGATTCAAAATTTAGGTCAAGCAAATACTTGTGTTTTTTTTCGTAAAAGGGTCTGATTTCATCTTCAAAAAATTCAAAAAAGGGAGAACTTCGATATGCTGTTTCGAGAGATTTAAAATGTTGCTTCTGCCAATCTGAATCATTATCTACAATAATGTCTTTGGTTTTTTGATGTGCCTCTTTAGTATGCTTTACAGGGATATTTAGGATTTGAACACCATTTGGACTATAAATATAAGTACGATTGCGGTTCGTTTGTTTTTGGAAATTATCCTCGATTTCAAACAAAACTGTGTTAGCTTGTTCTATTGCAACATAGTGACTGATGGAAGGGAAGTAAGAGGGGTGAAGTAAGCTTTTCATGTGGTTGCGCACTAAGGTGATTAATCTAAATAAAAAAGTCATAAAGTTACTTATTTAAAGTTGGCTTTATGACTTAATAATGGTTGTGATAAAATTAACTATTTTTTTCTTTTCGTTTTTTCCAAAAATATTCTCCAATAAAGAAAGCAGCCAATGCAAATAGGAAGTATTTGAAATACGATTGCGGTTGCCCTTCGCCACTTACTGTGGTGAAAACACGATCCCACCTAATACTCCAATTTTTAATACCATCATTGATGCCTTTAATACTCATCCATATAAAAACTGGTTTACCTACTATATGGTCCTCAGGAACAAAACCCCAATAACGACTATCTTCAGAGTTATGGCGGTTATCACCCATCATCCAATAATAATTTTGCTTAAATGTATAGGTCGTTACTACTTGACCGTTAAGTCTGATTTCATTTCCAATTACTTTTAGGTCATTTTTATCTCCTTGATCATTTTTTTCATAATCAGTAATGATTCTTTTGTAAAATGGTAAAGATGCGGTGTTCAAATCGACTGTTTTTCCTTTCTGAGGTATGTAAACAGGTCCGTAATTATCTTGATTCCATTTGTTGATTTGAGGGAATATACTTGCCTCAACGTCTTTGGCTATAATTCTGTTTACGGCAGTAATGCCAGGTACATTTTTCAATCTCGCCGCACCTGCTTCTGTTAGTGCTCTAAAGATCAAGGTGTCTCTACTGTCGTTAATATAACCTGCTGCATCTGTGATATCCATATCTTTAACAAGATATTCGAAATCAATAAATGTCTTTCCGTCCACCACCACGTTGTACGAAAACTGAGGTTTTGCTCTTTCCGGAAGAATCAGTTTTTTTCCGTCTATGTAAACCATTCCGTCTATAATGGATAAGCTGTCTCCTGGAATACCAACACATCTTTTTACGTAGTTCGATTTTTTATCTACCGGTTTAATTACACCTGGTTTTCCTTTTGGTTCAAAGAAATAATGTACGGTATCAACTGGCCAGTTAAAAACCACAATATCGCTGCGATTAATACCTTCGGCTGCGGGCATTCTCAAATACGGTATTTGAGGCCAGCTTAAGTATGATTTAGATTTTGTCAATGGAATCGAATCATGAACCATTGGTAAAGCAACAGCAGTCATTGGGATTCTAGCTCCGTAATTAATTTTACTTACGAATAGAAAGTCACCAACAAGTAATGATTTTTCTAACGACGGTGTAGGTATCGTGTAGGGTTGTACCACATAAGTGTGCACTAAAGTAGCAACTATAATTGCAAACAAAAGCGAGTTAACGGTGTCGCCTGTAGTCGTTTTGGCTTTTAATGACCTATCAGAGATATGCGTTAACTTTTGGGTATAGTTGACATAATATATGTACAATCCGAAGGTTGCGATCCCTAAAAACGTATCTAGCGTTGATCGTTTTCCAAAACTTCTTAATGTTTCTACCCAAATGATAGGGAACATAATTAAGTTGATTACAGGGATAAATAACAAGATGGTCCACCAACTCGGACGGCCTATTATTTTCATTAAAATAATCACATTATAAACTGGCATTGCAGCTTCCCAGCTTTTTCTACCTGCTGCGACGTACAGTTTCCAAGTTCCAAGAAAGTGAACTAACTGAATGAATAAGAAAAATACAAACCATTGATATAATGACATAATTGATAAGTTTAATGTGTACTATTTAGTAGTAGCAGTTCAGGATTAGTTTAATTCTAGAACATCTTTCATTGTGAAAACACCTTGTTTTCCAATGATCCATTCGGCGGCTATTACTGCACCTAGTGCAAATCCTTCGCGATTGTGCGCTGTATGTTTGATTTCGATACTGTCTACGTTTGAATTGTATGTTACTGTATGTGTTCCAGGTACAGTTCCAACGCGTTTAGCTTCGATTTGAATTTGTTTGTTCATTGGTTCCTCAAGTGTCCAACTTTCGTATGCACTATTTTCTATAATTCCGTTTGCAAGAGAAATGGCTGTTCCGCTTGGGGCATCTAACTTTTGCGTATGATGAATTTCCTCCATTGCTAAGCTATAGCTGTCTAGTTTAGCCATCATTTTTGCTAAGTATTCGTTTATTTCAAAGAATATATTAACACCTAGGCTAAAGTTTGAGCTCGAAATAAAAGCTCCTTTTTTCTCGTTGCATTTAGATACCATTGCATCATAATGATCAAGCCATCCCGTAGTTCCAGAAATTACAGGAACGTTCTCATTAAAGCAGGTTGAGATATTGAGTACTGCGGCATTAGGCACACTAAAGTCTATAGCTACATCAGCAGATGATAATCCGTCAAACGTATCATGCTCTTCTTTTTTCATAATAATTTCATGTCCTCGCTCGATTGCGATTCGTTCAATTACTTTTCCCATTTTTCCGTATCCTAAAAGCGCAATTTTCATTTTAATGTATTTATGAATTATAAGAATTTTAGAGTTGATTAGCTGTAATCGTTGCCTCTAAAAAGTGTAATTAATAGTTAGACCTACATTTGCTTTTAATGTTACATCATTTGTATAAAGCGCAGGTTTGAATGAGATGTTTTCGTCGACATTAAATTGTAAAAGTGCTGCGTCAACATTAGCATCAATAATGTTTAAAGCATAAAAAGCAACCATAAATAAAGCTGAGAAATCTCTGTTTCTTTGGTAAAATCTTTGACCAGCAATCAATCTATCAGTGTCCAGATAGTCTAAACTATCGTCAGAGTATCCTTCTAGCCTCCTCTTGTAAGCATTACGGTACTGATTGTATTTTTTATTACTGTCGATATAAAAGTACAGACTCGTTCCTATGGCACCATATACGAGTGGTATTTTCCAATACTTTTTATTGTATGCTTGCCCCAAACCTGGTAAAACAGCCGAATAAAAAGCGGCTTTTGCAGGTGTTAGAGGATCGATGTTGCTTGATTTTAAGGTGTCTCGCGCAATCAGTTGCTTATCTGTTTTTACTTGAGCAAAAACAACAGCATTTCCTATAAAAAAAAGGAACATTCCTATGGAAAGAATTTTATTCACTATCCTTTTATTAGTTCTAATATACGTTTAAAATCTTCTGCTGATTTAAAAGGAATAGTAATTTTTCCTTTTCCATTAGCAGCTACTTTTACATCTACTTTATTTCCAAAGTAGCTATTAAAAACATTTTTATCTGTTTCTTCAATTTCAAAGTTAGCTGATTTCGTCGCTGTACTTGTTTTAGGTTTTAAGCTGTCTTGATAGTTTTTAACTAAAGCTTCAGTATCGCGAACAGATAAATTTTGACTTACTATTTTTTGGTAAATACCTGTTTGAGCATCTAAATCCTCGATATTGATGATTGCTCTACCGTGACCCATACTAATAAATCCGTCACGAATTCCTGTTTGAATTATTGGATCAAGTTTTAGTAGACGTAAGTAATTTGCAATGGTAGATCTTTTCTTACCTACTCGTTCGCTCATTTGCTCTTGAGTCAACTGTATTTCGTCAATTAATCGTTGGTACGAAAGAGCAATTTCAATAGGATCTAAGTCATGACGTTGAATATTTTCAACTAAAGCCATAACTAATGATTCATTGTCATTTGCAATACGAATGTAAGCAGGTACAGAAGTTAGTCCAACAAGTGTTGAAGCTCTTAAACGGCGCTCTCCTGATATTAATTGGTATTTATTAAAGTCTAGTTTTCTAACTGTAATAGGTTGGATAACTCCTAACTCTTTGATCGATGTTGCAAGTTCTCTTAATGATTCTTCATTAAAATTAGTACGTGGTTGAAAAGGATTTATCTCGATAGCTTCGATGTCTAGCTCGATGATATTTCCAACAACTTTGTCAGCATTTTTGTCGTCTACTGATTTAATATCGTTTTCAGGGTCTTTTAATAAGGCAGATAATCCTCGGCCAAGGGCTTGTTTTTTGATTGCTTTTGCCATACAATTATTTGCTGTTTTTCTTTATTACTTCTTGCGCTAAATGCAAATAGTTTGTTGCTCCTTTACTAGTAGCGTCATAGTTAATGATGCTCTCGCCAAAACTTGGAGCTTCACTAAGTTTTACATTTCTCTGAATTATAGTATCAAACACCATATCATTAAAGTGTTTTTGTACCTCTTCTACCACTTGGTTCGAAAGACGTAATCTAGAGTCATACATCGTTAATAATAGTCCTTCGATGTCAAGATCAGGATTGTGTATTTTTTGTATACTTTTGATTGTATTTAATAGCTTTCCAAGTCCTTCTAATGCAAAATATTCACATTGAATTGGTATAATAACAGAGTCAGCTGCTGTCAGTGCATTAAGTGTAAGTAATCCTAAGGAAGGAGCGCAATCAATTATGATGTAGTCGTACTCTTCCTTAATATCAGCTAATGCTTTTTTAAGCATGTATTCTCTGTTTTCTTTGTCTACCAATTCGATTTCGATAGCAACTAGGTCAATGTGAGCCGGAATAACATCAACGTTAGGAGCCGAGCATTTCACAATAGCATCTTTTGGTATATGGCTGTGCTCTAGGATTTGGTATGTTCCTATTTCGACACTTTCTACATCTAAACCTAATCCTGAACTCGCATTAGCTTGAGGATCAGCGTCTATAAGTAATACTTTTTTCTCTAATACTCCTAATGAGGCGGCTAGATTTACTGATGTAGTAGTTTTTCCAACGCCTCCTTTTTGATTAGCAATCGCAATGATTTTGCCCATTTATTTTCTGAATTTTGAACCGTAAAAATACAATTTATTATGGTTTCTGAAAATCTATTTTGTTAACAATTGTTAATGACTTATTTGTTGTGCGTGTCTTGTACGATTTTTGCTAGAGTAGGAGGATCTGTTGCGTAACTATTTAGGGTTAATTATAGTGTTTGAGGCTAAATTTAATTTTTTTTTTTGCTTGTGTAAGCAAAAAAGAATTGTATATTTGCAGCCGATTACGGGGTGTAGCGTAGCTCGGTTATCGCGCCTGCTTTGGGAGCAGGAGGCCGC
>CAXBGV010000091.1:0-9125 GCA_963975235.1 uncultured Flavobacterium sp.
GGATCCCCAGCGCGATTTACCAAGAGGTATGATGTGGGCCATTATTATTTGTACCATATTATATGTTGTGATCGCTTTAGTACTAACCGGAATGGTAAATTATAGCCTACTTGACGTAGGTGATCCTTTAGCTTTTGTATTTGCTAAATTAGATTTAAAATGGATGTCAGGTATCATTGCCGTTAGTGCGGTAATTGCTATGGCAAGCGTATTGTTGGTATTTCAAATGGGGCAACCTCGTATTTGGATGAGTATGAGTCGTGACGGTTTACTACCAAAGAAATTCTCGAGAGTACACCCAAAATACAAAACGCCATCGTACGCAACTGTGGTGACTGGTTTTGTCGTAGCTATTCCAGCCTTGTTTTTAAATTTAACTATGGTTACTGATCTATGTAGTATAGGTACCTTATTTGCTTTTGTTTTGGTGTGTGCAGGAGTTCTGGTGCTACAAAATAAAAAAGATATTCCAAGAGGGAAATTCAAAACCCCTTACGTGAATTCAAAATATGTGGTTCCTTTTATGTTAGCCGCAGGTTTGTTTTATGCTTTTAATTACAACAATAAAGCGACAATGGGTTTTATTACAAATGAAGCCAAAATTATTAGTGCGACTGATATTATAACATCTTTGAATCAAGACGATTCTAAAAAAGTCTACGATTACCTTGTTGGTCTTGAATCGAAAACAAATACGGAAAACTTAGACTTAGAAAACTTACTAAGTCAATATCAAAAAGACGAGGCAAAGTATGCTGCCGTAGTTGCTAACTTGCCTATTGATAATGAATTAAAATATGAAACAGGTTTCACTTTGTTCAAGCATAAAATTCCTATGTGGATTTTCTTGATCGTTTTAGTGGGATTAACTATTTGGTCGTTCCGTAAAAATCTTTCTTTAATACCTTTACTAGGATTGGTTAGTTGTTTGTATATGATGGCTGAACTTAGCGTTTGGAACTGGATTTATTTTACGATTTGGTTACTAATCGGACTTACGATTTACTTTGGCTTCAGCCGAAAAAACAGTAAATTAAACCTTAGAGAAGTTTAAATACCATGGAATAAATATAAAGCCGTCTTGAATACTTCAAGGCGGTTTTTTATTTTAAGTTGTTATTAGCAAGGATTGAAGTAAAACGCAGAATCTACTTTTTAAGAATACAATATACTAGTTTAGAAAACTAAAATTATTTTTACAGTTAACATTCGCTGTAAGTAATCCATATATTTATTACTTACTTTTACATCTTAATATTAAAGAAAAATTATAACATGCGCTTAAAAATAGTTTTGACGTTACTACTTCAATTAGTATTGGTTTTGGCTGTACATGCTCAAAAGAGTGTAACAATATCTGGAGTTATTAAGGATAAAAAGACCCAAATCGTTTTACCATATGTCAACGTAGTTTTAAAAACGGAGAAAGATGCTGCTTTTATCAGTGGAGTGATTAGCAATGAAGCAGGTCGGTTTTCGCTTGCAAAGGTACAACCTGGAAAATATTTTTTAGAATTCTCTTATATAGGATACATCACTAAAAAACAGAACTTGTTTGTAGGTTCGTTATCTGATTACTTGGATCTAAACACAATAGAATTAGATGAAAATTTAAATCAATTAAACGAGGTCGTTATAATCTCTAAAGCAGATGAAATCAGCGAGAAAATGGATAAGAAAACATTTTCCCTGCAAGACAATATTAGTCAAACTGGAGGATCTGTACTTCAAGCCATGCAAAATTTACCAAGTGTTACCGTTCAAGATGGTAAAGTGCAATTAAGAGGTAACGATAAAGTCACAGTTTTAATTGATGGTAAGCAAACAGCCATAACTGGTTTTGGAGGCCAAACAGGATTAGATAATATTCCAGCATCGGCAATTGAAAAGATAGAAATAATTAATAATCCCTCATCAAAATATGATGCAAATGGTAATGCGGGTATTATCAACATCATTTATAAGAAAAACAGAAAAAACGGTTTCAATGGCAAACTAGGTTTTACCACTGGTGCAGGATCCTTATGGGTTCGTAAAGAAAACCTACCAACCATTAGACCTCAATACACATTTACACCTAAAATCAACCCTAATGTTTCCTTAAATTATAGGAAAAACAAAGTTAATGTGTTTTTTCAAGGCGATTATTTATATACTGAAACCCTTAATAAAAATGAATTTGTCAGCAGGACGTATGATGATGGTGATATCATAAATTCCCAACTGAAAAGAAATAGAAACACACATTTTACTACTTTAAAATCAGGGGTTGACTATGCTATAGATGATCAAAATTCGGTAACTATTTCGGGACTTTTTGGAAGTGAAAAAATTATTGATCGTGGTGATCAACCTTTTTTTAATGCAGATTTTTCTCAACGCCGACGCTTATGGCAGTTTCTAGAAGATGAGTTGAAGACGACATGGATGGCTACTGCTAATTACCAACACAAATTTGAAGAGGCTGGTAGGTTATTGAATGTAGGGTTTAATTATACCTTTCATCGTGAGGATGAAAAATATTTCTATGATAATTTTTTGCCATCATCTACAGGTACAGATGCATTTAAGCTTTTGTCAGATGAGCAAGTGTATGATTTTAATGTAGATTACATTAAGCCACTTAAATATGGTCGAGTAGAAACGGGTTTAAAACTGCGCAATCGCAATATCCCGACGAACATGCAATTTATCCCGGGAGCAAATTCGGTTTTAGATGCAAGCGCAGGTGGAGCAGCTACTTACAAAGAGCTAATTCCTGCTGTTTACGGAAATTATATTTTTGAAAATAAATCTTGGGAGGCTGAACTAGGGCTGAGGGTAGAGTATGTAAAAATACAGTATAATGTAAATGAGGACCATCCTGTTTATACAAGTGATAGTTATAATTATATGCAACCCTTTCCTAACTTTCGTTTGGCGTACAAAATTAATGACAACAATAAACTCTCGGCTTTTTACAACCGTAGGGTAGACCGACCTAATGAGGTAGATATTCGTATTTTTCCAAAGTATGACGATGCCGAAATTATTAAAGTAGGAAACCCAGCATTGCGACCACAATTTACAAATTCAGTAGAACTTGGCTATAAAAATAATTGGGAAAAAGGAAGTTTGTACAGTGCCGCTTACCATCGTTTTGCTGACGGAACGATTACACGAATTTCTAGCACCGTGGCGGGAAGTCCTATCATTTATGCTATATTCCAAAACGTAAACAAAAGTTTTAATACGGGTCTGGAACTGGTTTTAAGTCAAGAAGTATCAAAGTTATATTCTTTTAATGTTAATCTAAATGCGTATCGTAATGTTATAGAGGCTTTTACTGTAGAAAATAAATATCCAGTTTTAAATACGTTTTCGGCTGAAAAACAAGAACTTGTATCAGGAAACTTTAAAATAAATAATACGTTTAATTTTCGCAAAGAGTTTAGCGCACAATTAACCGCTATTTATTTAGCTCCAGATATCATTCCTCAAGGAAAAATTAAATCCCGATTTTCAGTCGATCTTGGAGTCAAAAAACTACTTCAAAAAGGGAAAGGTGAATTATTCATTAATGCCACAGATGTATTAAATACGATGATCACTAGAAAAGAAATTACAGGTCAAGGTTTTGATTATACCAGTAATGATTATTACGAAACTCAGGTAGTTCGAATAGGCTATAGCTATAAATTTTAATAATAACGAGTATCACGTACGTATGTGTATGTGTCATAATCTATGCAATAGCGTTTTGCTTACCGTTAAATTGAGAGAAACAGCATTGAATTTTATGCATAATTGTATTTGATTCTGAATTTTAAAAATAAATAAATTGTATGACTGCATTATATGTAAATTGGGATTTTAACGATGAAATTATTTCTATTTTTGGTTTCCCCCTCAAATATTATGGGCTTTTGTTTGCCTCTGGATTGCTTTTATGTATGTACATTCTAAAAGGAATTTTTAAAGCTGAAAAACTTAGTAACGAGGCACATGAGGCTTTATTTATGTACGGTATTATCGGGATATTTGTAGGAGCCAGGTTAGGGCATTGTTTTTTTTATGATTTTGATTACTATTCGCAACACCTATTAGAGATCGTTTTACCTATTCAAAAAAATGCGAATGGAGTATACCAATTCATTGGTTACGCTGGACTAGCAAGCCACGGCGGAACATTAGGTTTGCTGTTGGCCTTGTACTTCTATTCTAAAAAGTATCAAATAAAATATTTGATGTTACTTGATCTCATTGCAGTTGTCGCTCCATTAGGTGCTGCTTTTATTAGGTTTGCTAATTTGATGAACTCTGAAATGATTGGTAATCCAACCACCATGCCGTGGGCTTTTATCTTTAAAAGGATTGATAATGTACCTCGACATCCTGCACAGCTTTATGAAGCGCTCTCATACCTACTAATATTTGCATCAATTTTTATTATTTACAAAATCAATTCGATTAAAATTGGTAATGGTTTTTATTTTGGATACGCAATCACTTTAATATTTATAATGAGAATAGTAATCGAATTTGTAAAAATTAATCAAGTCGAATTTGAAAACGGTATGCTTTTAAATATGGGACAGCTATTAAGTATCCCTTTCTTAATTATCGGATTGTACTTCGTAGCTAAAAATATTTTCCGCAAAGTTCCTAAGTCATTGTAAGTTGCTGTTTCGTATGTTACGGATTTAAAAGTGAATGAAACATACTCGATTTATTTGCAAAAGTTCTAAAAGCAATATCCAATTAATAAAAGTGAAAATAGATGTCAACATTCCCCGCTAGCGCTTCCACTTTATCGGAAAATGAATTAGGTCAATTCGTAAGAGAAAAATACAATTTAGATAATAGTTTTACTTGCAAATTATATCGAACGGGACTAAATCATACTTACTTTATTTCAAATGGAATAAATAAATACGTCATTAGGGTATATTGCCATAACTGGAGAAGCAAAGCGCAGATTATAGAAGAGCTCGAGCTACTGTCGATCTTAAAGGACAATAATGTTTCTGTTTCGCATCCCATAAAAGATAGAAATAAGGATTTTATTCAGGAGGTTATGGCAGCAGAGGGAAAGCGCTATATCGTACTTTTTTCGTTTGCAAAGGGTGATAAAGTCCGTTTTATCAGTAATGAAAATTGTGCTGCTATTGGTGCGATTATGGCGCATATTCACAATATCACTGAGTTTCATTTTACTAGTAGAGTACAGTATACACCAAAGTTATTGCTGCAGGATGCGTACATGAATTTTAAGTCGTTTTTTTCGGAAGATTTAGATGAAATGATTTTTCTAAAAAGTACTGCTTCGCAAATAGAAAAAAAATTAGAATTCAATAGAACTCAAAGCGGTCTTAGCGGAATGGTGCACCTTGATATTTGGTATGATAATTTGAGTATTAACAACGAAAATGAAATAACTATATTTGATTTTGATAATTGTGGTCAAGGTCTATTTGTATTGGATGTAGGCTATTTTTGTAAGCAGTTATTTTTTATTGAACAAGATAAGAAAGTGTACGAGGAAAAAGTGAAAAGCTTTATTGTAGGGTATAGAACCAAAAGAGAATTATCAGAAACTGAAATAAAAATAATTCCCGAAGCTGGAGCTGCTGTTTTTATTTTTTATCTCGGTGTACAAGCGCAGCGATTCGATTGGTCTAATATCTTCTTCACTGAAAATTATCTCAAAATGTACAGTTCTAGAATAAAAAATTGGCTGGGATATTATAAAATAAACGATAAATAGTAGAAGATGTACTTATTTTTTTTAGCATAAATTGAAACAAAAATAAATCGATATGAAATCACCACTGCTATGAGTACGATAATTACAATTTGTGCCGTTTTAACGGTTTTATTTACGGTTTTACCATTGTCACGTAATAAACATTGGATTGTTAGAAGCATGGATTTTCCTCGCCTTCAAATCACAGTTTTTTGTATGGCTATTTTAGTGGCTAGTTTTTTCTATTTGGATTTTCAAAATTGGTTTTCAATAGTTTTAGTAATCGCGGTTTCAGTTTGCTTGCTTTATCAGTTATGGTGGGTGTTGCCATATACGCCATTTTGGTCAAGAGAGGTTAAATCATGCAAGGAGGTAGATCCTGATCGAAGACTTAGTATTATAACCTCGAACGTCCTCACGCCCAATAGGAATGTTGGCGCATTATTGGATTTAGTCAACAAATACCAACCTGATATTTTAGTCACTTTAGAGTCTGATTTATGGTGGGAAGAGCAGCTTGCAGTTTTAGAAGTAGAGATGCCGTATACAGTCAAATGTCCATTGGACAACCTGTACGGGATGCATGTATATTCGAAGTTACCTTTGCATGATCAAGAGATTTCTTTTTTAATAGAACATGATGTTCCATCAATACATCTAGCAATAGAACTTCGCTCAGGAGATAGAGTTAGAGCACATTTCTTGCATCCGGCTCCACCAAGCCCTACTGAAAACACAGAGTCATCTGAACGTGATGCAGAGCTAATTGCTGTAGCTAAAAGTATTGCATATAGTGATCAGCCTATAATTGTAGCTGGTGATCTTAATGATGTAGCTTGGTCATCGACAACGCGCCTTTTTCGTAAAATAAGTGGCTTGCTAGATCCTAGGATAGGACGCGGCATGTTAAATACGTTTCATGTTCAAGTACCCATTGCGCGATGGCCCATGGATCATTTATTTCACAGTAGTCATTTTACACTATGTTCTATTCAAAGGTTACCATCGATTAGTTCAGATCACTTTCCGTTGTATACCTCATTAGCTTTTACCCCTGCACAACAACCGAATCAAGAAGGTCTTGAAGCCGATCAGGAAGATCACCAAAGGGCAGAAGATACACTTGTTGAAAATGGTGGTAACAGCGATGATGTTCCAGAACCAAATGAACGCAAATAAAACAAATAAAGAAATTCCTGTAGATAGATGGCAAAACAAAAAATCCGTTGTAAATCATTTTACAACGGATTTTAAATGAACTAGATCCTATTTTTACAAAATAGAAAGCTCTTTCATACACGCTTTCATCATTTGGTATGTACGCTCAATGTCATTGTCAAGACCTATCGAGAATCGAATTAATCCGTCAGTTAAGCCCATTTCGGCTTGTTCTTCCATCGGTATTTCGCTTGATGTTGAGGTTCCAGGTGCGCTAAACAACGTTTTGTAGAATCCTAAACTAACCGCAAGATAGCCTAAGTTGCGGGATTGCATCAATTCCATCAAAGCATTAGCTTGCTCTAGTGAGCCTACGTCAATAGTCATCATTCCGCCAAAACCGTACTCAGGATTTATCATACCCGAATAAATAGTATGACTTGGATGACTTGCTAATCCTGGATAAACCGTTTTTAAGCCGTCTTTCTCAAAACGTTCCGCTAGGTAAGCTGCATTATGGCTGTGCTGCTTCATACGTATATGTAGCGTGCGTAAATTTTTCATCACACTAGCTGATCGTAAACTATCCATTGTTGGTCCCAAAAGCATGCTCGCTCCGCTATTTACATCCTTTAGTTTGCTTATAAACTCTTGCGATGCACAGGTTACACCTCCCACAGTATCACTACTACCGTTGATGTATTTCGTTAAACTATGAATAACAATATCAGCGCCTAATTTAGCAGGAGAAACAGATAATGGAGAAAACGTATTATCAACCACTAATGTCAAATTATATTTCTTTGCAATTTTAGATAAACTAGCAATATCCGCTACCTCGAGTAAAGGATTACTCACTGTTTCACAATATAAAACTTTTGTGTTTGCGGTAATCGCTGCTTCGACGATGTCTAGTTTTGTGATGTCTACAAAAGTAGTTTTGATGCCTAAACGCGGAGTAAAATTTTTCAAGAACGCATAAGTTCCACCGTATATCGTACGGCTCGAAACAATATGATCGCCAGTGCCACAAAGTTGCAATATAGTTGGTGTTATGGCACCCATTCCTGATGCTGCAACGTTGGCTGTTTCTGTCCCTTCCATAGCTGCTAGTGCTTGGTCAAGATATAAATTACTCGGCGAGGAGTGACGCGAATACAAATAACAGCCTTCCATGTTACCTTCAAAAGTATCAAACATGGTTTTTGCTGATAAAAAGGTATATGTCGACGAATCAGAGATCGATGGGTTTACACCACCAAATTCACCAAAATACTGTAAGTCTTGAATATTGTCTGCAGGATTGAAATTTTTCATATGCTATATTTTTTAGTTTTTTTTTAGGAGCTTAATCCAGCTATCCGCTATATTCCCGATAAATAAAAACTACAGCTTGAAAAAAGCTTTGTTTTTCTAAATCGGGAGATGCCGCTGCTATCTGGGCTAAAGGCGTGGCGTAATCCAAACCCAATTCAAATTAAGTCAATTGCAGTTTATTAATCAACCAACTACAATAAATATAGATTTTTTAACTACAAAATTGTATTTTTGTAGTATTGTTTTCTTTTTTTACATCAAAAATTGAAAATTGTTAGATTTTATTTCAAAACTATAAAAAACGGCTTACAATGAATCTAGATACGATCGACAAAAAATTACTTCTACTACTACAAAAAACTATTGTTACTGTTACAAAGTGATAGTAAAAGAACAAATAAAGAGCTCTCCTTAAAACTCAACCTGTCAGTTACCGCTGTCTATGAAAGAATCAAAAAATTAGAGCGTGAAGGAATTATTGATAAGTATGTAGTTGTCCTTAATAAGTCCAAAGTCGAAAAAGGATTTGTTGTTTTTTGCCATTTAAAATTAATTCAACATTCGCACGAATTCTTAACCCATTTTGAGAGCGAAGTTGTCAAACTTAACGAAGTGCTCGAGTGCCATCACGTGAGTGGTGACTACGACTACATTTTAAAAATCGTTGTAAAGGATATGGAAGCCTACCGAGAGTTTTTGGTCACAAAATTAACTACACTTAAACATATTGGGAGTACACAAAGTACATTTATGATTAGCGAAGTAAAAAACACTACAACTATAGCGTTGTAGTAATTTTGAGGGCCTAAATGGTTTTTAGCACGATTAGAATCCAAATACTTCACAAAAAATCTTGTTTTTAGAACTTTTAACAAAACTTAATTCCTTAATTTTGTAGCACTTTTTATAAAAATAATATATAAAA
>CAXBGV010000092.1:0-9108 GCA_963975235.1 uncultured Flavobacterium sp.
GTACATATTATGGTGTGGGAACTAAATTAGATGGCTCATTAGTAGCTTCATGTCCTTTGATATTTTCTTCTTCAACGGTACAAGAGTTTATTAAAATTGCACCTAATCCAGTAAGAGCAAATGCCACTTATCAGCTTACTACTAATATTGCACCATCTGCGCTTATAAATGCACGTGTGACCGTAATTAGTATGCTTGGAACTGTTATAACTGATAAGGTTATCGACAAAAATGCGGTAGATCTTGTTGCGCCAAGTGTAGAAGGAATTTACATTGTAAAAATGACTTTAACCAATGGTAAGTATTACACAAAAAATCTTTTAGTTAAAAATTAATAAAATCATTAGGAATAGGATGTCCTCACTCAGTTGGAGTGAGGATTGACTGTTCTACTGATAAAAACAACAATACATATGAAATTTGATGTTAAGTATATATTAGGTGCGGCTGCACTGCTATTTTCAGCAGGAATGAATGCGCAGTTTTATGTAGGTGTGCAATCAGGAATTGCAAACCTTCAGTCTGACGTAACCGTAGCTAGAGCGAGTCATGATGTTGGAGGTGCTTTAAAAGTAGGTTATGTTTACCCTATTACTAAGCATATTGGCATTGGTGCAGCTGCTGAATATGCACTTTATAAGCAAAGTGTTTTTTTAAGTTCACCTTCGTCAACACTTTCTAATTTTGAAGTTGATCAAACGGGTTCTGCATTTGTTTACAGTGTAAATTCAGTAAATTACAAAGAGGAACAAACGCTGCAAGCAGTGCAAATTCCACTTTTTTTGCAATATAAAACGAATATTAATAAAGGAGTTGATTTTAATTTTAGAGCAGGTGTTAAATATTTTTTACCAATCAATTATAAGTTTGAGTCTACTGCTAACTCCGTAAATGGAGTAGGATATTACCCTGATGTAAACTTAACCATTACGAACCTTCCGCAGTTCGGCTTTGGAACTCAAACTAATTATGCAGCTTCAGGCGAGTATGAGACAAAAGGTATTTTAGTGAGTACTTTTGAGCTTGGTTTCACTTTTCAAGTTAGCCCAAAGAAAGCATTGTATACTGCAATGTTTTTAGATACTGGTTACGGTTCTATCTTGGATCCAAAACAAAAAGAATCCTACGTAGGTTATAACCCAACATCTGTATCTGAAAGAAAAGCAAATGGAATATATAGCACGCAAAAAGATGCAAGCGTAAAACCTGTTGCATTTGGTTTAACAGTAGGATTAAATTTTCAATAGTGTAAGTAGTTTACAAGCTAGTTACATAATTATTGCATATTGTAATACAAGTCAAGTTAGGAGAGACTACCCAAAAGGAGGTAGTCTCTCTTTTTTTATATCTAAAAAAAGTCAAACATTATTTGAGACAATTTTGTAATTGCTCATACAAGATGCCAGCTCGATAGCTGTTTTTATTACAGGTACTACCATTAATGAGATGAGTTTCGTAAATTTTAATTGATTTCTAAGTTGTAATTCTTCAATTATTACGAAATTGCAGCATAAACCAAAATTAACTTAAATTAAAATGAAAAAAGTAACAATTATAGCTTTGTATCTAAGTAGTATTTCACTTTTTGCGCAGGTAAGTGAGGAACAAACAATCAAAGGTATCTATAAATCGGCACTAACAAAAGGTAAATGTTACAGTTGGTTAGACCATCTTTCTAATAAAATTGGTTCTCGATTATCTGGATCAGCAAATGCGGAGAAAGCAGTATTGTATACTAAAGCAGAATTAGAAACGCTTGGCTTTGATAAAGTATATTTGCAAGAAGTAATGGTTCCTAAGTGGGTTCGAGGAGAAAAAGAAACAGCCTATATAATTGATAATAAAACTAAGATTACTGTCCCTATTTGTGCTCTTGGGGGATCTATAGCTACTGCCAAAAACGGATTAACTGCTGAGGTTATTGAAGTTCATGGTTTAGATGAATTAGCTGCTTTAGGTGACAAGTTAAAAGGTAAAATAGTGTTTTACAACAGACCAATGGATCCAGAAAATATAGCAACATTCAAATCGTATAGTGGTTGTGTAGATCAGCGATCTGCAGGAGCAAAAGAAGCCGCTAAATTTGGTGCGGTTGGTACTATTGTTCGATCTATGAACATGCGATTAGATGACTTTCCTCATACTGGAACTATGGGATATGGTGATTTACCTAAATCTGATTATATTCCCACAGCAGCTATTAGTACTAATGGTGCCGAATTACTTTCTAAATCCTTGAAAGCAAATCCAAATTTGAAGTTTTATTTTAAACAATCTTGCCAGCAGCTAGATGATGTTTTGTCCTATAATGTTATAGGCGAAATTACAGGTTCCGAGCATCCTGAAAATATAATGGTTGTAGGCGGTCATCTCGATTCTTGGGACCTAGCAGATGGATCACAGGACGATGGTGCAGGAGTGGTACAGAGTATGGAGGTAGTTAATATATTTAAAAACATAGGCTACAAGCCAAAAAACACCTTAAGAGTAGTTTTATTTATGAATGAGGAAAACGGAAATAGAGGTGGTCTTAAATATGCCGAATTAGCAGAAGCAAACAAGGAGAAACATGTTTTTGCGTTAGAGAGTGATTCAGGAGGTTTTAGCCCACGTGGCTTTTCCTTAGAATGCAACGATGCTAATTTTGAAAGAATTTCAAGCTGGAAATATTTGTTCGAGCCTTACTATGTACATAGTTTTGTAAAAGGACATAGTGGTACAGATATAGGTCCTATAAAATCAAATCCTTTAGTTAAAGCAGGTTTACAGCCGGATTCTCAACGATACTTTGATTACCACCATGCTGCAAATGATACCTTCGAATTTGTAAACAAAAGAGAATTAGAGTTGGGTGCAGCAACAATGGCTTCTTTGATTTATCTAATTGATAAAAACGGAATAGTTAACTAAGTCTAATATGATTCAGAAAGGAGCTATCATTTCAATTTTTTTTAATATTTGAAAGAAATTGTAAAGGTAGCTCCTTCATTTAGTTTACTTTCAACTGCAATTCTACCACCTAAATTCGTAACGTGATTATAAACTAAATACAAGCCAATTCCGTTGCTATCATGGTTATTATGGAATTTCTCGTACAAGCCAAAAATTTTGTCTTTGACCTTGTCCATATCAAAGCCTGAGCCTTGATCAGAAAAAATTAATTGTTTTATACCATCTGCAACCTTGGATTGAATCGTAATGACTGGCAACTGATCTGGTTTTGCGTACTTTATGGCATTAGTCAATAAATTTAAAAAAATACTTTTCATGTAAGCAGTATTAAAACTAATTTCGTCAAAAGCAGAAAAGTCGATACTGATATTAGCTTTAGAATTGAGTATCAGCGAACCTATAGAACTTATAACGTCGTTTAATGATTTTTGCAAACTAATAGACTCCATTTGCGCATGTATAGATTCATTTTTAACCAATTGATCAATGGAAATACTTAATGTGTTTTTTAAGTTTTCACTAGTCAATTTTAATATATTAACTAATTCTAGTGTTTCGGGATCTATGATTTTAGAAATATCAATTAGATCAAAAACAGATAGCATATTATTTATTGGAGATTTTAAGTCATGTGAAGTCTTATGAGACAAAATCACTAGCTCTTTGTTAATTTGTGTTAAATTGGCTAATAGTAAATTTCTTTCTTCTTCAATCTTTTTTGTATGTGTAATGTTTTTTGCAATAGCATAAACTAGCTTCTCTGATTCTAACGGCATGGAGGTCCATGATAACCAGACTATTTCTCCAGTTTTAGTCAAGTACCGATTCTCAAAATTTAATAATGGCTTGTTTTTGTAAATTTGTTCTCTAGTTTCGATAGTCGATTTTAGATCTGGTGCGTATACAAAACTACTAATAGGTCTCGAATATAATTCCTCTTCTGTAAAACCCAGAACCTGTGAGACAGCTGGATTTATTCTTTTAAAATACCCATCAAATCCTGCGATACATATAAAATCAGCTGATATTTCGAAGAAATTTTCAAAGTTGTAAATATTTTCAGGATCAGTATTAATCGTTGTATATGTCATCTGCCTCAAGGACCAAGTTAGTTATAGATATAGTTTTTTAGATCATTTAATTCATATGCAGTCATTTGCAAGATAATCTTAAAAATCAAATTTAGCTAATTATTATGAAAAGTAGGATAATAATAAATAGATATGAAAAGCTAAAGGCATAAAAAAAGCTGTCGTATAACAACAGCTTAATGATCGTGAGCAGGCAGCTACTTTATATTCTAAAAATTCCGCCAAAAGCTATAATTCGTTGTAAGAAGAAGAAGTCTTGCGATGCAGTATCATCTGCACTTTGTGTTGTGCGAATGTCTTGCATGTTAATGTAACCACCTTTAATTTCTCCTTGAATGTAAAAATGTTTGAAGAATGTCACATTCAATCCCGCTTTTATAGAAGTTCCAAAACCGGATACATGAAAGTCATCATGTCGTTCTTTTCCTAAAAGCGTTGCATTAGTTTTAGGATACAATAATCCAACACCCACACCTTCAGTTAAGTTAACTTGAATTTTATCGGTATTTGTTATTTTAAACAATGATGAGATATCATCATGCCTAGAGACTTCAGTATTTACATAATTCAGTCCATCCGTATGTTCGTACTGCAAAAATTGATTTGTTATTTTGATAGCATTAGGTTGTCCTACAACAAGTTCGTCATAAGTTCCTGGATTAGGATAAAAACCACTAAAATTTGCAACTTGATTTTGCTGTAAAACATATTTCATATGATCTACGCCAATAGCTACGCTGTAATGGTCATTTATAAAGTAACCTAGTCTAAAGTTGGTTTGTGGAATAGTCATTCGGGCAGGATTCACATAATCAATATGCCAACCTTTTGGTTTATCTTGAGCTGTTGCATTTTCGATCGTAAAATTATAATCTTTCCCTTTAAAAGTGATGTCAGATTTGCTGTAACTTTCTCTATTTCCACCCCAAGAAACAAAAAATTTCCCTTTATTGTGTGCGGTATATTTTTCTTGTATTTTAACTTCCTCTTGGGCTTGCATTGCACTACTGCAAAACAAACCTATTAAGGCTGCGTATAAAAATGTATTTTTCACTGAAATATAGTACTAAAATTAAAATTGATTTATTGTTTGTCTAATTGCAACTAATTTTGTCATCAAAGCTTCAAAGTAGTCTAGGTGTAACATATTAGCACCATCGCTCTTAGCATTTGCAGGGTCAAAATGAGTCTCAATAAAAATACCATCTACACCTACGGCAATTCCAGCCTTAGCAACAGTTTCGATCATGTCAGGTCTCCCGCCCGTTACTCCCGCCATTTGGTTGGGTTGTTGTAGTGAGTGTGTTACATCTAAAACTGTAGTTCCAAATTGTTGCATAGTTGGGATTCCTCTGTAATCAACAATCATGTCTTGGTAGCCAAACATGGTTCCGCGATCAGTGATCATAACGTTTTCATTGTTACAATCTAATACTTTTTGTGCCGCATGTTTCATGCTCTCAGGACTCATAAATTGACCTTTTTTTAGGTTTACTACCTTTCCAGTATTCGCAGCAGCCACAACTAAATCTGTCTGACGGACTAGAAAAGCAGGAATTTGCAATACATCAACGTATTGAGCAGCCATTGCAGCATCTTCGTTCGTGTGTATATCAGTAACTGTAGGCACATCGAAAGTCTCCGATATTTTTCTTAAAATTTTAAGTGCTTTTTCGTCTCCGATACCTGAGAAGCTGTCAATTCTAGAGCGATTTGCTTTTTTAAAGGAACCTTTAAAAACAAATGGTATTTTTAAAGTATCAGTAATACCAACCAATTTCTCAGCGATTCTCATTGCCATCTCTTCACCCTCAATAGCGCAAGGCCCAGCAAGCAAAAAGAAATTTCCGCTATCGGTATGTTTAATTTGTGGAATATGTTGTATGTTCATAATGTTTTATTTAGGAAATGCAAAGGTAGTTATGATTTACCATTTAGCCTTTACAATTTAACTTTTTTTAAAGATCGTATTCTATGTTTTTGGAGCTAAATCTTGCTATTCACTTGTATCTTCTTGTTTAAAAAAACAAGAAGGATACCGTTACTATCAGGGCTATGATAATAGTAGTTCTAGAAACTATTTTTTTATAGTGAAACCACTCGGTACTAGTAAAGCTCCTCTTTCGTAAATATTCATATACAGGCGTATTGGCTTTTTTTGTCCTGTCCAAAGTACTTCATAAATATCGAGAAAACCGGCACCCATATTGCTTGTTTTGGTGGGAAAGGGACAACAGCTTTCTACTTTTTTAAAGGTGATTTTTTCACCATTAGGACCAGCTAAAGCATTCAAAAAACGTTCTTGGTTTATGGTTTCGTTGCGGGTGCTTAGGTAAAATACGTTAATTGGATAATCAGGATCATAACCGTACCTTTTATCTTTACTATACTCGGTAAGTAAAAAAGTGTTGTTGTTTGTTACTGTTGGTATAGGAACGTTATTATCAATATTTTTTATTGATGACTTTGTACTCACGCACGAAACGGTAAGTAGTATTAAGGAGAAACAAGCAAGTGTTTTTTTCATGTTTTAAATCGATAATTTTGGTTGATGCTATAAAACTATTCTTTGCTTTACAAATATACTGAGAACTTTTCGTTCTTAATCTTGGATCTGTTTTTTTTCAAATTTTAATAATTTTAACTGAATGTAACATTTCTCACATTCATAAATTTTTACATATAGTATCTTTGTCAAAAATAAAATAGAACTATGGATATAATTTTTCAAACATGGCCTTGGTACGTTTCGGGCTTTATAATTGGTATAATCATGCTTACCTTAACTTATTTTGGTAAAAGTTTTGGTATGTCATCTAACCTTAGATCAATGTGTACGATCATGGGGGCAGGAAAGCGAACAGAATTTTTTAATTTTGATTGGAAGTCGCAACGCTGGAATTTAGTAGTAGTACTAGGAGCAATGCTAGGAGGTTTTGTTGCCGTAAATTTCATGAGCGATCCATCTAATGTAGCTATAAACCCAAAAACAATAGAGCAACTTGCAGTATATAGCATAGATGCTCCAAATGGGAAGCTCGCCCCTGAAGCACTTTTTGGTAAACAAGTTTTTGAATCTCCAAAAGGACTTGCTATTCTATTAATAGGAGGTTTACTAATTGGTTTTGGTACACGATATGCAGGTGGTTGTACCTCTGGACATGCTATTTCAGGCTTGAGTAACTTGCAATTACCTTCCTTAAAGGCGGTGATCGGCTTTTTTGTAGGTGGTTTAACAATGGTGTATTTAATTTTTCCCTTAATTTTTTAAATGATGAAAGTAATAAAATATATACTTGTAGGTTTTGTTTTTGGAATTGTATTAACAAAATCCGAAGCAATTTCATGGTACCGAATCTATGAAATGTTTAAATTTCAATCTTTTCATATGTACGGGATAATTATGACTGCAGTTGTGACTGGTGTAATAGGTATTCAAATTATTAAAAGAAAAAACATAAAAGATATTGATGGATTACCTATTGCCATCGCTGATAAAGAGAATGGTAATGCGAGATACCTAATAGGAGGAACCCTTTTTGGATTAGGTTGGGCATTAGTAGGTGCTTGCCCAGGGCCGATATACATACTTATTGGCGCAGGTTTTTGGAGCATACTTATTGTTTTGTTGGGAGCATTATTAGGTACATACCTTTATGGTGTTTTTAAAAATAAATTGCCTCACTAACGAGAATTTTCACAAAATAAAAAAAGCATTTCTATCAAAAGAAATGCTTTTTTTGTTTTTAATTTATACTTTAGAAAATGGCTATACTATTGTTATAGAGTGAGTCTAAACTATTTTCAATCAAGTGAAAAGAGGATTTTTGTTGTAAAACAGTTCAAAACTCATACTAGTTATCGTAACTACTACAGCAAAACAAAAAACATTCTACCGTATTTGTTTCCAGTATACGGTAGAATGCTAGTGTTTTCCATATCTTATGTGCTATTACGTCCTTTATATGATCTCTGCACTAAGACCTGCTTGGAGTAATCTAGTGCATTGCGGTTTTAATTTATCAAGTGGCCCTGTTTTTACAGTGCATTTTCCATTGTAATGCACAATTAGAGAACATTGTTCTGCTTGTTCAGGAGTATGCTCACAAACTTTGATTAAAGTTTCGATGACGTGGTCAAATGTATTCACATCATCGTTGTAAACTACAATTTCATTATTAAAAGTGGGAACTTCTCTCGTACTGACTTTTTCTCTTATTTTTTCTTTAGTACTCATTTTGGTCTGTTTTTGTACTTTATTAATTAATAAAAAATAATACTCTAATTTACGTATTTTAATGACGTCCAGTTGTTTCTCACAAACTTTTTTACGTAAGTTAATCCTTTTTCTGTACAGCAAGCATCGATAGCGGTAATGTCTTCCTCATAAAAACCACTTAAAAGAAGTGTCCCTTTAGGATTTAAACAGTTTACATAGCTTTGCATGTCGTATAGTAATATGTTTCGATTAATGTTTGCTATAATCAAATCGTATTTTTGATCTACTAACAAAGAGGCGTCACCTTCGTAAACGCTAAGATGCTTGCAGTTGTTACGCTCTCCATTTTCGATTGAATTCAAATAACACCAATTATCGATATCAATCGCATCAATTGGTTGTGCGCCTTTCATTTCAGCTAAGATCGCTAAAATTGCAGTTCCACAGCCCATGTCAAGAGTTTTCATTCCAGTTACATCAGTTTCTAATAAATGCTGAATCATCATGTGTGTGGTTTCATGATGTCCTGTACCAAAGCTCATTTTTGGTTCAATCAAAATATCAAATTCAGCTTCTGTTTTAGGATGAAATGGGGCGCGAACATGGCATTTGCCATCTACGTCAATAGGTTCAAAATTTTTCTCCCATTCTTCATTCCAATTTACTTGTTCAATTTCTGCAAAAGTGTAATCGATAGTAAATTCTTCTGATTTTAAAATTTGGATATTTTCTAAAATCATTTCATCCCATAATTCCTTTTGTACAAAGGCAGAGATTCCTGTTTCTGTCTCTGTAAAGCTTTCAAATGCGGTTTCCCCTAATTCTGCAATCAATATTTCAGAACCT
>CAXBGV010000093.1:0-9046 GCA_963975235.1 uncultured Flavobacterium sp.
CTAACTTACCTCAAGATGGTACAAAAGTAATAGGATACCGCCAAGCAATGACGTTACCTACACAACCAAAATCGATGATCATCGTAGGTTCTGGAGCAATTGGAGTTGAATTTGCTCATTTTTACAATGCAATGGGAACAGAAGTTACTATTGTTGAGTTCATGCCTAACATTGTTCCTGTGGAAGATGAAGACATCTCAAAACAAATGGAGCGTTCTATGAAAAAAGCAGGTGTAAAAATCATGACTAGCTCATCTGTTGAGAAAATAGATACAACTGGAGCGGGTGTAAAAGCTTTTGTAAAAACAGCTAAAGGAGAAGTAGTACTTGAAGCAGATATGTTATTATCAGCTGTTGGTATTAAAACAAATATCGAAAACATAGGATTAGAAGAAGTAGGTATCGCTACCGATAAAGATAAAATTCTTGTAAACGCATACAATGCAACCAATATCCCGGGATACTATGCAATTGGTGACGTAACTCCAGGGCAAGCGCTTGCACACGTTGCATCGGCTGAAGGAATCAACTGTGTGGAGAAAATTGCAGGAATGCACGTAGAACCTATCGATTACGGAAACGTACCGGGTTGTACGTACGCTACTCCTGAGATTGCTTCAGTAGGTTTAACTGAAAAACAAGCAAAAGAAAAAGGATACGAATTAAAAATTGGTAAATTCCCGTTCTCAGCTTCAGGTAAAGCAAAAGCATCTGGTACTCCTGACGGTTTCGTAAAAGTGATTTTTGACGCAAAATACGGCGAATGGTTAGGATGCCACATGATTGGTGCTGGTGTTACTGATATGATTGCTGAGGCAGTTGTAGCGCGTAAACTAGAAACTACAGGACATGAAATACTAAAATCTATACACCCACACCCAACAATGAGTGAGGCGGTTATGGAAGCGGTTGCTGATGCCTATGGCGAAGTGATTCACTTGTAAAATCTTTGAAATACAATAAAAAAATCCGATTAGTAGCTACTAATCGGATTTTTTTATTGCTAGTTTTTTTACTTTTTCAAAAATTAAAAGCAAATTCAGAATCAATTCAAAATCATACACTAATTTTATAGCATGAAAATCTTAATAATTGAGGATGAAAAAGAATTAGGTCAAGATATTGCAAAATATTTGGCTGAGGAAGAGTACATCTGCGAATTTGCTACAACCTATGAACAAGCAATAGAAAAGATAAACACCTATTTTTATGACTGTATATTATTGGACATCATGTTACCTGATGGAAATGGTATAAACATACTCGAACATCTAAACCAATTAAAAAAACAAGATGGTGTAATCATCATATCGGCCAAGGATGCATTAGATGATAAAATTCGAGGATTGCAATTAGGAGCTGATGACTATTTGACAAAACCTTTCCACCTATCCGAATTAGCTGCCAGAATATTTTCGGTCATTCGCAGAAAACAGTTTGAAAATTCTAATATTATATTTCAAAATGAAATAAAGTTAGATTTAATTGCTAAAAATGTTTTCGTCTATGAGCAAATAGTAGATTTAACAAAAACGGAATTTGATTTACTACTTTTCTTTATGGGAAATAAAAACAAAGTTATTTCTAAAAGTATTATTGCGGAACACCTGTCAGGTGACTTTGCTGATATGCTTGACAATCATGATTTTATTTATGCACATATAAAAAATCTCAAAAAGAAACTAAAACTTGCAGGAGCCACTTCTAATTTAAAAACTGTTTATGGAACTGGATACAAATGGGAGGTATGAAAAAGTTATTAAATAAATCTTTAGAAACATTCGCTATCTATGCCTTGGTTGTTTTACTCGCAAGTATTCCAGTATATTTTTATTTGATTGATACTATTTGGATCAACGAGATTGATGAAAACAATGCTTTAATTGCCCAAAGAACAGAGATAGAATTAAATAATCTACAACTAAATGATGCTGAACTTGAAAAGAGTTTATATTTATGGAATAAGGTACAACCACATACTCAATTGACAAAAATCGAATCAACTTCTAAAATTGCTGATTCTTTATATACCGTTTCTAGACAAAATCCGTACGACACCAAAAAAGATATCAATCGCTTTAGAGGACTTTCAAAAATAATTCAAATACATAATTCGAGTTATAAACTATCTGTAGAAACAATCATCGAAGAAAGTGAGGAGACTATTTGGGAAATTACAAAGCTTACCATCCTATTTTATATTTTACTGATCATTGGGTTTTTAGCTTTAAACAAATGGTTATCTGGCAGATTGTGGCAACCGTTTAGACATACTTTGGAACAATTAAAAGCATTTCAACTTAACAAACAATCTAAAGTAGATTTCAAAAAATCGAATACTTTAGAGTTTGAAGAGCTTAATGAAGTTGTAGCACAATTGATTGAAGAAAATACCGCGACATTTAAGATCCAAAAGGAATTCACCGAAAATGCATCTCACGAACTGCAAACGCCGTTAGCGCTTATTAAAGGTAAATTAGACTTACTGATACAACAGGAGCAAGTAACTAACAATCAATACCAAATTGTTGAAGAAATAAATAATGTTTTAACACGAGTATCCAGAATAAATAAAAATTTACTACTACTTGCAAAAATGGAAAATAATCAATTTCAGAAATTAAAAGTAATAAACGTTAGTACCATTGCAACCAATGTGGTAGCCAATTTACAAGAGCATTTTAATGGAAAAAAAATACATTTTACGCCATCAATAGATAATTTGGTAACAATCGAGGGTAATACCACTTTGATCGAAATTTTGTTAAACAATCTTTTATTAAATACTATCAAACATTCAGAACCAAAATCTGAAGTTAGTTTATCCGTTACGAAGTATGGTATCACAGTTGCTAACTCAGGAGCTCACGCTTTATCAAATACCCAACTTTATAAACGATTCGCCTCTAAGACTGAAAATTCTTCTGGAACGGGCCTAGGCTTAGCTATAATTAAACAAGTTTGCGAAGTACACCATTGGCAAATTGAATATACTTTCGAGAAAAACAACCATAATTTCTGTATTCAGTTTTAATTTCAAATTTTCTACAAAATCTGTTGAGACATTTGTATCAAATTTAAAATTTAGAAATAATGAAATACTTACTAATTGTTTTTCTCCTGTCAATGATATCGTTTAGTGTACAGGCACAAGAAAATAGTATACCGCAAAAGGACAGTCTATCTTTTGTTAAATCCAAGAAGATGTCTGACGACGATTTAGCAAAAAAAAAGGAAGGTACTTTTTTAACTGGAATTCCAGACTTATCCTCAGATCCAGTAACTGGTTTTGGTTTTGGGCTAAGAAGCAATGTTTTTTACAACGGAGAAAGAACTAATCCATTGTTTGCCTACACTCCCTATTTAGCAAAGCTTAAAGCGAATATGGCTTATTATACTTCAAACGCTAGAGAACTTGTTCTATCATTGGATGTACCTTATTATAAAGGAACACGTTGGCGTTATAAAATTGATTTTAAAGCGCAGCAAAATCCTGCTAATTTGTATTTTGGATTAACTCAATCAACTTTAGATCAACTGAGTCTACCATCAAATCCAAATACCTCTTTTAGTACTTATGATGAATTTGATCGCGCTCGAAAAACGATTCGAGCTGGAGAAGCTGGAGAAGCTACTTTAGTTACAGATGCACTATCAAACCGCTTTAGAGAAACCGAGTACATGCTCAATATGAAGGCTGATTACGCCGTAGGGAACGGAAAATGGCGAGTAATGGGCGGTTACGAAATTCAAAACCTAAAATACAAAACTTTTGAAGGACAAGAAGCAGAAGCTATCGACCCGATCACCAATGAAGAAACTACAGCTACAAACGGGTTTTCGCTCCTACAACGAGATTTTGAACAAGGAATAATCTCTGGTTTAGATGGCGGATGGATTTCAATTTTACAAACTGCTCTAATATACGACACAAGAGATTTTGAACCCGATCCAACGCGCGGATATTACTTTGAAATTGCTAATGAATATTCGAGTAAATACATAGGTTCACAATATAATTTCAATAAATTATTTTTACAAGGAAGAGCTTATCAAAAATTACCTTTCGGTAAAAGAACCATTCTCGCCGGTCGATTAGGAATCGGGAATATATTTGGGACCAATGCTCCGTTTTTTGAATTTCAAGATCAATGGAGTCCAGACGGAAGCATAAATTCTCTTGGCGGAAGACAGTCGCTACGTGGCTACAGAGCCAATAGATTCCTAGCCCGCTCGCTATGGTTTACAAATATCGAGTTAAGGATTAGACTCGCTGAAGCCAGACTAGGCAAACAACGTTTTACTTTTGGAGTCGCGCCTTTTTTTGATGCCGGAACAGTTAGAGATAGATGGCAGAATTTAAACTTTAAAAATATTAAAACATCTTACGGAAGCGGATTAAGAATCGGATGGAATCAATCAACAATACTTTCATTTGATTATGGGATTTCAAAAGAAGATCGCTTATTCTTTTTTGGAATAGGACAAATATTTTAATAAACTATCCAAATGAAAAAATCCGATTAGTAGCTACTAATCGGATTTTTTTTAGCCTATTTTGGGCGTAACCCTACCTCCACTCCGTTTCAGTACGGTCAGGCTATTCGCTCTATCTTTTATTCCATTTCATTCCATAAAAGGATGCCGCTGCTATCCTTTACGCAGACTAAATACTGCTACAAATCAACTTAAATCTTTCACCAATTCAGCGAATTTTTTATTTGTTAAATAACAATTAATCAAATTTTTAACTATTTCTTAAGTCCAAATCATATTAAGTCATTACTAACTTCACTAAAAATCACTAAATTAGCAAAAGGCATGTTTTATTGCTACAGCAGTACAATTTTATATAATCTTTTAATATTTTTAGTATGAATAGCTTAATGATGAATTACCCCCTTACAACAACTACTATCCTTGAATACGGGAACAGCGTTTATCCTAACAAAAAGATAATAACCTATTTACCTGATGGCAAGCGACACGAGTATCATTTTAGCGATATGTACAAACAATGCAAAAAGCTAGCAAATGCCTTGACTAACAAATTAGGAATAAAAGCAGGAGACATCGTGGGAACCTTTGCTTGGAATCATGCGCCTCATGTAGAACTGTATTACGGTATTGCAGGAATTGGCGCTGTATGTCATCCTATAAATATTCGGTTATCAGGACAACAAACGGAACATATCATCAACAATTCGGAAGACCGAGTTATTTTTGTAGATGCTACACTAGTTCCACTATTGGAAAAAGTCGCACCATTGCTTGAAACAGTAGAATATTATATTCTGCTAAATGCTCCCCGAGATTTTAAAACGACTTTACAAAATACACTGCACTACGAAGATTTACTTGCTGATCAATCAGAAGAGTATGAATGGCCTATTTTAAATGAAAACGATGCCTGCGGTATGTGTTACACCAGCGGTACAACGGGTTTACCCAAAGGGGTTTTATATTCGCATCGGTCAACTTACTTACATGCTTCCAATATAATTTCTCCTAATGCAGGAAATTTCAGCAATGAAGATACGCTGCTACTCATCGTACCTCAATTTCATGTTATGGCTTGGGGATTTCCTTATTTATGCTTACTCTCTGGTTCGGATATGGTACTTCCCTCATCTAATTTACAACCCGAAGCGATTATTAATATTCTGCAAAAAGAAAAAATCACAAAGGCAAATGGTGTACCCACAATATGGTTGGGAGTTTACCACGCAATGAAGCAAAACCCACCCAAAGAAAAACTAGTGCTTAAAGAATATTTAGTGGGTGGCTCAGCCCTCCCTAAAAGCCTGATTGAAGGTTTTGATAAAAATTTCGGAATCAAAGGTGTGCAAGCTTGGGGAATGACTGAAACCTCACCCTTAGGAACAGTATCAAGGCTACAACCACAACATTATGACTTACCTGAAGAGGTTAAATTAAATATCCGTGCCAAGCAAGGAATTGCCTTTCCGGGTGTTGAAATCAGAATTATGACTGATGAAGGCAAATTAGCTCCTTCTGATGGAAAAACGATGGGTGAACTCCAAATTAGAGGTGCTTGGGTCATCAATTCGTATTTCAAAACCAATAATCAAGAAAATTTCACTGCGGATGGTTGGTTTAAAACAGGTGATGTGAGTACCATCGATCCTGATGGCTACATGGAAATAAAAGACCGCACCAAAGACCTCATCAAAAGTGGTGGCGAATGGATTTCGAGCGTTGCTCTAGAGTCCGCCTTAATGGCACATCCCAACATTCGCGAAGCAGCAGTAATAGCCATACCTGATGAAAAATGGGTAGAAAAACCACTAGCCGCAATCGTCTTAGTCAATAAAGAAAGTCCAACTTCAGACGCCGAATTAATTGAATTCCTCGACAGAGAATTTGTGAAATACCAAATACCAAAAGACTATGTTTATCTGGAAGAAATACCAAAAACAAGCGTGGGAAAATTTGATAAAAAAGAAATTCGCAGACTTTTCTCTGAGGGAAAACTGAAATAAACAAGTACTTAATCCCAAACTAAAGGTCCGATTTGTTATAGTAAATCGGACTTTTCTATGAGATTTTGGGCGTATCCCCACTTCCACTCCGTTGCAGTACGGTCAGGCTATTCGCTCTATCTTTTATTCCATTTCATTCCATAAAAGGATGCCGCTGCTATCCTTTACGCGAGATAAACTGGCAAAAACACACTTTTAAAATTTCTAAGTCGTTTATGCCAAGAAAAAATCCTTAGTTACATTCACGAGCTCTTGCGTATCTGTGGGCAAATTGGAATCGGTAAAAGGATGCGAACCTCCAAAAACATGATTGGCTTCTTCAATAATATGAGTATTGGCCTTAGCAAAATACTTCTTCAATAAATTAAATTCTTCCATTTTGACCGCTTGATCATTAGTCCCTTGAACAATTAAATACGGAATCCTAAGTTTTTTACCCGCAAGAGCTAAACTATACTTTTCTTCATTGCTTTCTAAATCCCTTAAAACCGATAGATCCAAAGGCATCATTTGGTTTGTTCTCGCATTTTTAATGTACTGAACACCATCAGCTCTCCACTGCTCCCTGAATTTTGAATTCCACGAACGGTGAAAATCAAACGGACTTGCCCAAGTACACACTTTTTTGATTTTAGTATCGTATTGCGTACAATACAATAGCGCAGAAACGCCTCCTTTACTGTGACCAATGATATAAATGTCATCTGTATTAATTGTGGGGGCTAAAGTGGGTAATTGAGTAAGAATAAATTGCTCTACGCTTTCAATATCCTCCATTTCTTTCCCTAAAGTATTAATAGAAAATTTATCGAGAGCATCAAAATCAGCTGAATCTTCTAGTCCCAAACCATTATGCGAAAAGTTAAACTTCAAGAAAGCAAAGCCATTCTCAACAAAATAATCAGCGATCATTTGCCAGCAACCCCAATCTTTAAAACCCTTAAATCCATGACAAAATATAATTATACCTTTTTGCTCTCGCGCTTCAGAATAACTTAAGTCTAAGGCAAAATTTTGCTGTAAAGCTCCTTCAAGAATAAACTTTTTATGTACTATCATGATTTTTATATTTCAGATTCAATTAACTATTTAAACAAAGATAAGAACAAACCCGAGATTTAATTTACACAATAGCGCCTGCGACGATAGGATAAAATTAGCAGTTGTTCTTTTAGCACTGTAAACCCCTTAAAATAGTTTAGTGTAACTATAAAAGCCATTTCATTTTTGCTATCTTAGTTATCTTAAAAACCAAAAACCACTGCTATGCGTCTTTTATCTATTTTTCTTCTTTTTTTGGCACTAACTTCTTGTAAAGAACAGCCAAAGACTACTGAGGTCTTGGTCTCTAATTATTTTACTTATGGCGATTCGCTTGAAACGGCAGGAGTAAAAATGATTCCTATTCAAACGCCAATAGGAGAATTTAAAGTTTGGACCAAGCGATTTGGAACCAACCCAAAAATTAAAATCTTATTGCTTCACGGTGGTCCCGCAATGACCCACGAATACATGGAATGTTTTGAAACTTTTTTTCAAAGAGAAGGATTTGAATTTTATGAATACGATCAGTTAGGATCCTACTACAGTAATCAGCCTACAGACATTAGCCTTTGGACTACTGAACGATTTGTTGAAGAAGTAGAACAAGTACGAAAAGCCATTGGCGCAGACAGTTCCAATTTTTATGTGATTGGCAATTCATGGGGCGGTATTTTAGGAATGGAATACGCTTTAAAATACCAAAAAAACCTAAAAGGATTAGTTATTGGCAATATGATGGCTAGCGGAAAAGAATATGGAGCCTATGCCAATGACGTATTAGCTAAACAGATGAAACCAGAGGTGCTCGCAGAGATTAGAGCGCTCGAAGCGAAAAAAGATTTTGCTAACCCCCGCTACATGGAACTACTTTTGCCTAACTTTTATAAGGAGCACTTATGTAGACTAAAAGAATGGCCTGATGGTGTAAACCGTGCTTTTAAACACGTAAATAACGAGGTGTATACTTTGATGCAAGGACCGAGTGAATTTGGCATTGGTGGGCGTCTTGCGAACTGGGATGTCAAAAACAGATTAAAAGAAATAGCTGTGCCAACACTAATGGTAGGTGCAAAATACGACACCATGGATCCAAAAGCAATGGAAGAGCAGAGCAAATTAGTGCAAAATGGGAGCTATTTGTACTGCCCTAATGGGAGCCACTTAGCCATGTGGGACGATCAAAAAGTATTTATGAGTGGTGTAATTCAGTTTATAAAAGGAGTTGATAGTGGTGAAAAACAAGTTGTTTTTTGATTTTATATGTAAGTTACCAGCAAGGCTAAAAGACCGACAATAATGAAGAACATTTGGATATTATTATTACTTTTCATTTTTTATAATAGTGCTTATTCACAAGACAAATCATTTTGTCCGACATATGTGTATGAAGGATTTATTGAAACTGACAAAGGACAAAAACTTGAAATAAATCTTAATTTTTTAATCCTACTTGACTCTACTTTAGTTGGTTCTTACTACTATAAACCGAAAAATGGTTC
>CAXBGV010000094.1:0-8995 GCA_963975235.1 uncultured Flavobacterium sp.
GCTGCTAAAGGAGACGATGAAGCTAACGGAATTATCGATGAAGATTTCTTGAGAGCTCTAGAATATGGTATGCCACCAACCTCTGGTTTAGGAATAGGAATGGATCGCTTGATGATGTTTTTGACAAATAATGCATCGATCCAGGAGGTTTTATTATTCCCGCAAATGCGTCCTGAAAAAAAACAAGTTCAACTAGAAGAAGACGAAAAAACTATCGTCGCGATCCTACAAGCTAATAACAACCAAATGGAGTTTGGTTTACTTAAAATAAAATCAGATTTGAGCGGTAAAAAATGGGATAAGGCCATGAAAAACTTATCGGCTTTAGGAATGACTGAAGTTGTTGTTGATGGAGATATAAAAGCTTGCCGATTGAAGGAATAAAACACTCTATACTACTATAGATTAACAAAAAGGAACTCAAATTGAGTTCCTTTTTTTTTTTTTTGAATCATTTACAAGTTGGTTCTACACTAGTGAAGATTGATCACAAAAAAAAACGACTCCTGCGAGGAAGTCGTTTTTGAACTAATTCAAAAATATTGTTTGGTCTAGAAACCTAATCCAACCGCCATTGCAGTAGCTTGTATATTAACATCTGACACTTTGGTTGCTGCACCTGTAGTTAAATTAATCGTATAAACTGCAGTAGCGTTATTTACTTTCAATAAAGCATAAGCAATCGCACTATTACCACCAATATCAAAACCACTATCAGCATCTACGTTCACTCCTAAATTTCCAACCGCCACTAATACGCCATCATTAGGTGGCTCTTGACGGTATAACATATCTGTTTGAGAATCTACCACGAACAAAGTAGTTGTAGTTGCACCTACAAAATTGTTCGCATAAGCAGCTCCGTTAATAAATGGAGTACCTGGATTCAGATTACCATCTGTTACTGCTACAGTACCTAAATCTGGATGTAAGCGTAAGTTTTGACCTGTATTACTCACTACACGAATTCTATCTACAGTTGGATTAAAATCAAAACCAAATGAAGTACCGCTTAATGCAGGTGATAATGTTGTACCTACAACGCTTAAAGCACCACTTGCTGTATTAACTGTAAACAATCTGCTTTGATTAAATAGCATATAAACCACCGTTTGCTGGTCTAAAGTCTAAACCTACTATACTTTCGCTTGCTGCCAAACCTGTTAAAGCAACTGAAGTATTTGTACCTTTAGTAGGGTCAAAACGAACTAGCATATTTGCTGCTGTAGTCGCATAGGCAATTGGGTTTGTTTTGAAAGCTATACTGATAACTGGAACTGAAAATTTACCAATACTTGTAGCTTTACCTGTCGAAAGGTTAATAGTAAATAACGTAGAGATGCTGTTGCTGTTCGTAACTGCCAAAGCAGTAGCATTATCAGCTGTAATATCCATATCACCTGTACCTTCAAAATTCACTCCTAAATCTCCTACCACTTGCAAACCTCCATCGTTTGGTGGGTTTTGTAGGTATAATTTATCTTGAGCAAAATCTATATCATATAACATTGTGGTAGTTGCACCTGCCACACTGTTTGTATAAGCAACAGCTCCAATTCTAGGATTTGTTCCCCCGCTTATAGCACCATCTGTAGACACTACAGTTCCTAACTCTGGATGTAAGCGTAAGTTTTGACCTGATTCTGTTACTAAACGTATTCTATCAACCGTTGGGTTAAAGTCTAGTGAAGCGTTTGCTCCTACAATTGCCGGAGAAAATATAGTTGATCCTACAGCTGTTGCAACTCCTGATTTTTCATTGATAAAATAAATTCGGCTTGATGATCCAAGTGCATACAACTGACCAGTAGCAGGTCTATAATCAATACTTACAATATTCTCTGCTGCAGGCAAACCAACAATTGCTGTGGTTGATGTTGCAGTAGTTAAATTTTGAGCGTTATAAGTCAAAATTGTATTGTTGCTAGCCAAAGCTGTGAAATTCACGTTTGGAGCCTGAGCTTGGTTACTAGAACCGTTATTATCATCGTTGTTACATGAAACTGTAGTTAATGATAATAACCCTAATCCAATTATGGATGCTAAACCTAAATTACTTTTTCTATTTTTCATAATTTTACATTTTGTTAGTTATAGAAATTATTTACGCAAACTTTAAGACTTTGGTTTTAAATACTTAAAAAAAACACAAAAAACAATTAAACCCAAGCCATAGCAACAAACAACACACTATATATCAAAACATTATATACAAATAACAATTACTATACTGGTCTCTAAATAACAAAAATGTATCACAAATAAATAGCCTTTTAAATAAGGCAATTAAATATTACATTATTTTAGTCATCAGGTAAACAATAACCATTTTTAAACATTGCCGTAGCAGAATAAAAAAAGGTCCTGTTCAATAATAATTGAACAGTACCTTATGGAAAATAATTTTACGTTTAAACGCTATAAAGTATAATTTAAATTAAACGTCCAACGATACTTTGCTTCTATATTTCCGTTTGCTAAATTTTGATTGATAGGCAACATAGCGCTAACTCCAACTGACAATTTATTTCTGCCCGCTTCAAGTCCAAATTTACTAAAAAGCACATCTCCTGCCGTATTAGGTACGAGCTGGCCATACTGCTTGTTAGTACCATAAACCTCGCCAGCCACACCAACTTGAGGAACAAGCTGAATCATATTTGCATCTAAAACATAAAATAAGGTACTACCGTAGTTCAATTGATTCCCAAACTGGTATTGCTTTCTATTTTCAGTTTTAACGGTGTAATTTAACATTGAATTTAATCCTAAATTCTTTTTTCTAATAACATACTCTGTGACAAACAAGTAATCCCAACTGCCTGTTCCTAACTGAAAACTTTGATTAACCGTTCCTACATTGTTTGCTTCCTCAAACTTTCCTGTGGGTAACTTTAATCCAGCTCCAATTTGAACATGATGTGTAAAAACAGTGCTGTCTTTTTGTGTCTCGTAAACGGAATAGGTTGCTATTAGAGAAGCATCACCCATTCCCTGAATTTCTTCGATACCTGCTGTCAATGCCCGATTATGAAAATGGTAAGGAATCAAAGCTGCAATTTGAATTTTATCTGTGACGGGAATTTTTGACCACACTTGTACCGTATTAAAATTCTCAGCGACCCAAGGAGAATTAGCAAAAATTCCGTCACGGCTGGAATAACTCTGGTGAAAATAGCGTAAACCAACAAAGTTTGCGCTTAGCATTGAGCTAAATCCTAAACTTCCTCCACTAGCAGAACAACCGCAAGCATCACAGTCAAAATGGTCCATCAAAGCCATTCGTTGAAAAGTAAAACTTGAAATACTGTCTTTCTCAGTATGTGCAGACACCATTTGCGCTAGAAACACAACGCAAAAAGTTATGAATAATTTATTTTTCATTCTGTTTTTTAATATTCTGAAAATCGTTTATCGGTTAGATATTGATTGTCTGTTAATGTTTTTAAAAAGGATATAAGCTGCAATTTTTCTGAATCAGAAAGAGGGATACCCAATTGTCCGTTTTTATTCAAAATAGGATCTAAAGTTGGAGAGTCCTTCACTCCATTGCTGTAATGATTTAAAACCGCTTCTAAAGTCCCAAAACGTCCATCGTGCATGTATGGAGCCGTTTTCTCGACATTGCGCAAACTAGGCACCTTAAATTTGTAATAATCGGACACTAGTTGTGTTACTCTATACCGTCCAACATCATTCAAAGCAGGATTAACTACAATTCCATTATTTCTAAAAGAATGGTCTGTTGTTAAATCTGTAGCATGACAAGTCGCACATTTTGATTGAAAAAGAGCATAACCCGCCGCTTCTTCAGTCGAAAACGTTCCTCCCACTTCGTTACGACGAAACTTATCATATTTGGAATTTGATGATATCATCATGACCATAAACTGAGACAATGCCTTAAGCATATTTTCAGAATTAATTTTACCATCTGTAAATGCTGCTGCAAAAAGATCCCTATAAACAGGATCGGCCTTCATCATTGCCATCACAGCAGATAAATCAGCATTCATTTCTACCGGATTTGTTAACGGAATAATGGGTAATAGATCCAGATGATCTGTAGCTCCATCGTACATAAAAGTGGTTTGAAAAGCTAGATTTTGGATAGAAGGCGTATTTCGATCACCAACTAAATTATCGATACCGTGACTCAAGGTATGTCCGTGATGTGTAAAAGCATCTTCTTGAATATGACAAAATCCACAAGATACAATTCCATCAGAAGACAATCTTCCGTCATAAAAAAGCTTTTTCCCTAGCTCAAAACCTTTTTCTGTGGGTGGATTTAGCTCTACATTGTAGACTAATGCAGGAAAATTAGATGGTACAGTAAAATCAAGAGGTCTATCTACATAGGAATCATCACTATCCGAGCAGCTCATAAAAAAAGGAAGAAGCATTCCTAAAATATAACGTACTTTCATAATTTTTAAATTAAGAAAGAAGCACAAAAGTGGTATTCTAGCCCCGGTTGCAACGGCATCCTTTTAACTCGTTTAAAAAACGAGGTAAAAGATACAGTGAAAAACGGGACCAGTCATGATTAACAATCCACTCCTGTGCTTCTAAAATTGAAATTAATCGTTATGAACGTGGTCAATTTTAAACATTCCACTCACGTTAGTTGTAATCAAAGACAAATTAGAACCAAACATAATGTCAGCCGCTGTACCCGTTGGATTGTTATCTGAAAGTTTGATTTTATTAACCCCATCTAAAATCTTTGAAACATCAGTAATGATGTGGACAACTGGCGAAATAGTAGTTCTAACTAGTGCTCTTGAAGGAAAGTCTAGTGTCACCTCAGTATAATTATAGTCTGATCCTGATTTACCAGTATGTATCTTAAACGACGCACTGTTTGTTACTGTGGGAGATGTAAAACTTCCTTCCATTACCACAAACTTGTAGCCAGCGGCCCATGACCAGGTTAAACCAGCCGCTTGTGCGTTTGCCAATAAGTCACCTTGACCCGTTGCTCCAAGTTCAAATTGCTCTTGGTCTACCCCTATTCCAAATTTTATTTTTGTGTAATTTCCCGCTGGTACATTCTCAAGTTTGGCAAGTAAACTCGCTGGAGTCGCCTCATCAATAATAAAATAACTTTCGCTTTTAGGATATTTAAATGTAGTACCGTCCTCGTTAGTTAAAACAATATTACTAATAATGTATTTTACTTTACTTATTTTTAAAACCTCATTATTAGAAGTACTGTTTCCTTGTATACTTAGAATAAGATCATTGCTACCAAAAGCATTATCAAATTCTACATTTAAATTTCCAGTTCCTGAAACAGCCACTTCATCACTACTACAAGCGGTCACAAAAATACTTGCTGCGATTATCGCAACTACTTTATTTAATAAATTTTTCATTCTATTTTTTTAATAATTTTAAATACTTAATTTGATTGTAACGCATACATGGTAGTCATCCAATTGAAAATTTTCAATTGAAGCATCTGTAAACGTAGTTGCTCTTATTTAAGAATTAAAAATTGGGGGATGAAAAATAGTGTGAGGATTTAATTGAGCATACAAATTTGTATACGAATCATTGCAAACAGTATTTGTAGCTGATTCAAAAGTCTGAAATGAAAAATCAAAGAGGTTCTCAACAAAAAGATCGTTCAAGGTATTTGCACTTTGTTTTTTGTCTGATGAAAAAGGTTTATCATCATTTGCAGAAGCTTTTGCCAGCTCTTTCATTAAATGACATTTTCCATTACATTGAAGAATAGGTTTCGCTTTATTTTCGCAAAGTACAGTCGTGATATAATCATAATTAACAGCATAGTCGACAAGCGGAAAAACGGGCTTGGCGATCATTAAAAACACTACTATTAATGCGATTTTTTTCACAATGCAAAGATATAAAAGTGTTTTGTTTTTATTAACGTTGTAAACCACTATTCTACTAAACTTTTGTTAAGAGTTAAACCTTACTGGTAGTTGATGGTCTTACTACTATAACTTAAAATTTTAAACATGAAAAAATTATTAATTGCAGCAATATTACTAGTTAGCATAGCTAGTTTTGCACAAGACAAAAAAGACGTATCTAAAAGACCTCAAAAAGCAAACATGGAAAAATTAACTCCTGAAGAGCGAACTGAAAAACGAATTGCAAAAATGACTAAAGACCTTAATCTTGACACTAAACAACAAGAAAAGATTAGAGAGGTTTTCAAGGAGCAAGCTACAGCTAGAGAAAAGCAAAGAGCAGAGATGAAAAAGAAAAATGAGGAAGCTAGAGAAAAAATGGATGCAAAAATGAAATCAATCCTTACTCCAGAACAGCTTACCAAGATGGAAAGCGAAAAGAGTAAAATGAAAAATAAAATGCATAAGAAGCGCGGTCAGCAAAGAGACGAAGCAAAAATGGAATAGCTTAAAAAAAAGCTTCGAGTTAATCTCGAAGCTTTTTTGTTTTAGTTTTTAGAGTGTTTTAGCCACTGTAGCCGCAGCATTTATTGTAAAATCGAGATCTTCGTATGTCAAAGCATCTGTGATAAACCAAGTTTCATATGCTGATGGAGCGATATAAACACCAGCTTGCAACATCCCATGAAAAAACTTTTTAAAAGTATCATTATCTCCTTTTGCTGCTGATTTAAAATCAACGACTGGACTAGCATCAAAATGAACTGATATCATAGAGCCTATTCTATTGATTGTAAATACGATATTATTAGCAGTTAGTACTTTTTCGAGACCAGTATGTAAGTAGGCTGTTTTAGCTGCTAAGCGATCAAATACCTCTTTATCCTCTTTCAATGCTTGTAACATTGCTAATCCTGCAGCCATTGCCAGTGGATTACCAGATAATGTCCCTGCTTGGTACACCGGTCCTATGGGAGCGAGAAAATTCATGATTTCAGAACGAGCTGCAAACGCACCAACTGGTAGACCTCCACCAATTACTTTACCAAAACAAACGATATCAGCATTAACATTTAGTAATTCCTGAACACCACCTGCTGCTAATCTAAAACCGGTCATTACCTCATCAAAAATCAATAAAATACCATTATCTGAGCACAATGTTCTTAATCCTTCTAGAAAACCTGCTTTAGGAGGAATACAGCCCATATTTCCGGCAACTGGCTCAACAATAATTGCTGCAATCTCATTTTTATTGGCTTCAATCAGTGTTTTAACATTCTCTAGGTCATTGTAAGTCGCTAGTAACGTATCTTTTGCTGTCCCAGCTGTGACACCTGGACTATTCGGCGAACCAAAAGTTACCGCACCACTTCCTGCCTGGATTAAAAAGGAATCCGAGTGTCCGTGGTAACAACCAGCAAACTTTATTATTTTATCTTTATTGGTAAATCCACGAGCCAAACGAATAGCGCTCATACAGGCCTCTGTACCTGAATTCACAAATCTAATTTTATCAATATTAGGAACCATCTCTACAGCCAAAGAAGCTATTTGAGTTTCTAACTCTGTTGGCATTCCAAACGAAGTTCCTAACTTTGCTTTCTCGATCACCGCTTGAACAACTGGTTCAAAAGCATGACCTAAAATCATTGGACCCCAAGAATTGATGTAATCTAGCAAACGATTTCCATCAACATCATACAGGTAGGCTCCTTTAGCACTTTCGACAAAAATAGGTGTCCCTCCTACTGCTTTAAAAGCTCTTACGGGAGAATTTACGCCACCTGGTATTACTTTTTCTGCTTCAGCAAAAAGCTGACTACTTCTTTGATATAACATCTATATTATGCTTTATTGTAATTATTAAACTATTATCTAACCATTAATATTTGACCGATCGAAAGCGTATTTCCTGATAATTTATTCTTCTGCTTTAAGTCATCGACTAAAACATTATATTTTCTTGAGATCGAATACAAAGTATCTCCTTTTTGAACTTCATGAACAGAGTCAGAAGCATTTGTTATCCCTGCGTTTCTGCTATATTGTGTTTCAGTAGGAACATATTTTAGTCCTAAAACTTGGGCATCATACTGCGCCAATTCATACCTTTCTATATACGAAATTAATTTTTCTGGGTACTTTGGATCAGTAGCATATCCTGCTTTCCTTAATCCAGATGCCCAAGACTGATAATCGCCTTTAGACAAAGCAAATAAGTTAGCGTATCTGCTTCTACCTGTTAGAAACAAAGCATGATCCTTAAAAGACTCTCCGGCGTCATTATATTTTCTAAAACATTCTTGACTAGAGTCATCATCATGCTTAACACTATCACCATCCCAACCAGTATGACATTTGATTCCAAAATGGTTGTTTGCGCTCAGGGCTAAATCGCCTCTACCTGCACCCGACTCTAGTATTCCTTGTGCTAAAATGATACTTGCAGGAATACCGTAGATTTTCATGTTTTTCATTGCAACGTCTTTATATTGCAAAACGTAGTTACCTATCACATCATTACTTACCACTGTTCTCGAGGTCGACTCTATTACTTCATTGTTTTTCCTGGAATCTCTTTGCTGAGTTGATGTCCTGTTGGTTGTTTTTCCCCCTGCCGGTTTTTTGCCATATGTCACCACAGATTTTTTAGGTTTTGTTGTTGTTTGTTTTTTTGTTACAATGGGAGATTTTGTAGCGTTACAGCTAGCTAAAACGATTACAATTAAGAGCAGTAGTATTCTTTTAAGCATTGACTTGAAGTATTGGTAATTTTTTGCGGCTTAGCTTTTCATTCATACCTGAAATTCCTTGCAGACCTCCAGTATGTATCAATAAAATTTTTGACTGAGCAGGGAAATAATTATTCTTTATTAATTCTAGTACTCCAAAAACCATTTTACCAGTGTAAATAGGATCTAAGGGTATTTTAGTTGTTGCGTAAAACGAATTAATAAAGGCTATTAAGTCTTCATTAACTTTACCGTAACCACCAAAATGATACTGATTAATTAATTCCCAATTGTTATTTTGTACAAAAATACGAATTTCATCTTGTAAAAAATCACCTTTTAAGGCCGGAAAACCTAAAACTTTTTGATTCC
>CAXBGV010000095.1:0-8974 GCA_963975235.1 uncultured Flavobacterium sp.
AAACCGAATACACCAAATTTCTTAAACTCAATATTTAAAGCCTCCTCAAATGTTCGTTTAGGAAATTGTTCCCATTGCGCTTCAATAGAATTCGCTAGATGGTCTACAAGCTCTGATTGCAAGTCGTACCACTCGACATAATGCTGACGAGTGAAGGTAAAAAGCTGGTCTATTTGTTCGGTTGTTAATTGCATATTCTCAATAATTAAAATTCTAAACTCGGTTTTGGGTTCACTAAACTTTGCATGTTTCTAATAAAATCTTCTAGCTCTGACAAGCGATTTACGGTTTCCTTCTCCCCTGCCTCGGTTAGTTTATAATACTTGCGCATGCGGTTATCTACTTTAGCAATTTCGACATCTAGAATTCCTTCTGCCTCTAGTTTATGTAAAGCTGGATACAAAGCACCTTCGGTTATATTGAGTTCACCCGCTGTGATGGCCTTTACTTTTTGGGTAATTTCATAACCATACATCTTGCCGTTTTCCTCCAGCAATTTCATGATAATGGTGTTCAAACTCCCCTTGTATAATTGTGAATTTTTCATTTCGATTTCATTTTGAATTACAAATATACATAAGTTTCTTATACATAATAGTTTTAGGTATGTAAATTTTCAAACGCTTTGATTTAAGAAACCTATTCTGTTTAGTATATTTGTACAAAAAACACAACATGGCTTCATTTTTAAAATTAATTATAAAAGAAGTAAAAAGAGAAACTGCAGCTGCGATCTCTATACTTTTTAATGTTCCTGAAGAACTAAAACCCAACTATACTTTTGTTGCTGGACAATACGTAAATATAAAACTAACACTAGACGGTCAAGAGATTCGTCGTGCTTATTCTATTTGTTCTTCTCCTGAAAGTGGTGAATTGCGTATTTCGGTAAAAGCAGTACAAAATGGTGTTTTTTCTCAGTTTGCTAATTCAAAACTTAAAGCGGGTGATGTTCTAGAAGTAGGAACACCTGAAGGAAAGTTTACATTCGCTCCCGATGCAGATCGCCAAAAAAATTACGCCGCCTTTGTATCTGGAAGCGGAATCACTCCCGTCCTTTCGATATTACAGTCGGTTTTAAAAAGCGAACCTAAAAGTACCTTTGTTTTGGTTTACGGAAACAAAACACCCGAAGACACTATTTTTCATCAACAACTGCATGACTTACACCTACAATACGTAAATCGTTTGTTTGTACATTATGTATATAGTCAAGTTAAAGTAGATGACTCACTTTTTGGACGCATCGATAAATCGGTAGTGAATTTTGTATTGAGCAATAAACACAAGGAACTGGAATTTGATAAGTTTTACTTGTGCGGACCTGAAGATATGATCAATACCGTTTCGGCTGTTTTGAAAGAAAAAAATGTAAAGGAATCTGCTATCAAATTCGAACTTTTTACGAGTTCAACTCAAGTTGCTGAAATAAAAGATTTAGGAGGACATTCTAAAATCACAATCATGGTTGATGATGAGGAAACTACTTTTGAAATGTCTCAAAAGCAAACTATACTTGATGCAGCGCTTAAGCAAGGAATTGATGCTCCTTATTCATGCCAAGGTGGAATATGTAGTAGTTGCTTGTGTAGAGTAACATCAGGAACGGCTGAAATGAAGAAAAATTCGATATTGACAGACAAAGAAATCGCTGATGGTTTAATCCTAAGTTGTCAAGCACATCCTACTTCAGAATCGATTTATGTAGATTTTGATGATGTATAAAAACATAAGTTAAAAGAATATAAACTATTGTTTATCGATATACTATAGCTAAAAATAAAATAAACCATTAAGAAATGAAGATCAAGGCAAGCCTTACTAAATCTTAGTTTCTTAATGGTTTATTTTTTTATGATTGCATCAACTACTGTTTTTGGAACGATCGTTCGCATTGCATCTTCATAGCCTTCCACCTTTTTATTTCCGTAGACAGAAGTAGGGAGTTTAGGAAACAAATTCCTATCAGAAACTAAAGCATTTTGTTCCCTTTGATTAAATGGTAAAAAACCCGCGTACGGGTGCGTAGCGCCCCAAAGCGTAATAACATTTATACCTAGCATAGCCGCAATGTGCGCGTTGCCTGAATCCATAGAGAGCATAATATCTAGATTACTAATCAATTCTAGCTCCTGCTGAAATTTGATTTTTCCAGCCATGTTAACCACATTTGGTTTCCCATGTGCTAATGAGTCTAAGGTTTCAATTTCTTTTTTTCCTCCTCCAAAAAGCAAGATTTTGTAATCCTCACGTTCAGCAATTTGATCGATTACCTCTTGCATTAAATCAAGTGGATACACCTTAGAATCATATTGCGCAAAAGGTGCGATACCTATTAATTTAGTTTCTGAACCACCAATAATATGGCGAACTTCATTACTTAAAACAGCTTTTTCGGGGAATATTGGATTAGATAAATCAACGCTAAAGCCTAATTTTTCAAGAACCTTTACATGCCGATCGAACATGCTTGGTAAAGGTTTAAATACTTTATTTTCGGGTCTTGTTAAAGCTTTCTTATCTGATCTTCCTTTGTCAGTGTATGCAGTATTTTTTCCGCTCAAGGCAAAAAGGGATCTGACAATCTTAGACCGCAATACGTTATGAAAATCAGCAAAAAGGTCAATATCAAGCTTCTTTACATCCTTAAACAATCGGACTAAGCCTAAAAAGCCTTTATGTCTTTCTTTTTCGTCGAAAGCAAAAAAAGTAAGATTTGGAATGCCGTCAAAAAAAGGTTTAAAAAAGGGACGTGAAATAACCGTAAGCTCTACCTCCGGATATTGCTGCACAAGCGCGCGTAAAACTGGAACCGTCATGGCAACGTCGCCCATGGCAGACAGTCGCATGACGGCAATGTGTGTAGATTTTGTTGACAAACTACTATTTTTTACTATTAGAATTTTCAGCACTTCTTTTAATCGCATTTTTTTTCAAAGCTATTCTTAAAAAGAAAAAACCAAAAAGCGCGACCAGATAAATTGCTATTCCTGAATGCTGTTTTTCATCAACAAACAAAATTTCATAAAATACGTATAGCGTCCCAATAAAGGAAAGCACGTAAATAAGCTTGAAAAAAAAAGGTTCACTTGAAAAAAAAGAAGGCTTAGCCATATTACTTTTTGTTTTGATACAATACCGGATTTAACTCATCGTCATTGTACATTTTCATCTGCTTGTACACTTTCATGAATTTATCTCCATTTTCTATTGCCGATAATAAATCATCAATCGCGATAGACAAATCTGTCCTTTGCTCTAGTAAAATATTTAGTTTTTCTTGGCATTTATCTCTGTGTTCTACTGAAGCTTCTGCACGAGTTGCTTCTTCATTCATATGATAAATTTTTAAAGCTAGAATAGACAGTCTATCAAAAGCCCAAGCAGGACTTTCAGAATTTATCTTTGCATCATCACTCACTTTCACATCGCTAAATTTTTGCAAAAAATAACTATCAATATATTCTACCATATCGGTACGCTCTTGATTAGAAGCGTCAATTCTTCTTTTTAGCGTTAGCGCCGCTACTGGATCAATATTAGGATCACGAATAATATCTTCAAAATGCCATTGTACGGTATCAATCCAATTTTTTACATAAAGTAAATGTTCAAATTTATCTTTAGGAAAAGGGTTGTTTATGGGTTGATCGACATTATCAAACTGATGATAATCTTTGATACTTTGCTCGAAAACAGAATAGGCTAATTTTGAAAACATCTTTTATATTTTTATAGTTACAAAGATACTTTTTATACTTTTATAAAAAAATTACACCTATAAAATCTACTTTAGCGATTGGTAATCAATAGCTAAAGTAAAAATAACAACAAATACCATCATGCAAATTCATCATTTATCTAAAAACAACAGTGTGCTTAATCATTTTTTAGGTCAAATTCGAAACGTAAACGTCCACAAAGACAGTATGCGTTTTAGACGTAATATTGAACGCATTGGAGAAATCATGGCCTACGAGATGAGTAAAGAACTGCATTATAAAGAGGTTGCTATTGAAACACCCCTTGGAGTAAAAAAAACCACTGAAATCTCAAATCAGCTCGTTATCAGTTCAATTCTGCGCGCTGGATTGCCCTTGCATATGGGTTTTTTAAATTATTTTGATCAGGCCGAAAACGGTTTTGTGTCGGCATTTAGATTCCACCCCAATAATGATGATTATTTCGAGATAAAAGTAGATTATCAAGCCATTGCTGATTTTAATGACAAATACCTATTAATTGTCGACCCAATGCTTGCCACTGGACAGTCTATTGTAGCAGTTTTTAATCAGTTGATGGAAAGAGGCAGTCCGAAAGCAATTCATATTGCTGTAGTAATAGCTGCTCCCGAGGGTATTGCATACCTAGAGGAACATTTACCTGATCATTGCCACTTATGGATAGCTGATCTTGATGAAAAACTAAACGAACATAGTTACATTATTCCAGGACTAGGTGATGCAGGAGATTTAGCGTACGGAACTAAATTATAATTGGGAGAAAAAAGCAAAGAAACTGCAGGCGATAAGCACAAATAGCACCATTTCCTGCTTTAACTTTAGCTGTGGAATTTCGATGTGACTAGTCGCTAAAATCGCTAAAGGCGCTACGGTAAAAATTAGTAAATCGTTACTCTTATTATCTGAAACAACAAAAATCACTACACCAATAAAAAACGAGGCTACGACTTTCTTAAATGAAGTATGCAAAACTTGAGGTCTACTGGACAAGCTCATTAGCATGGAAGTAACAAAAAACAAAGCGACTGTGGCATAAATAGATAACGCTCCATTTTCGTAATTGTTAGTAAAATAATTTATTTCAAAATTAACACGCACCGCTTGATTAAGGTAGTCTAAAATACTAAATTGAAATAGCAAAGAGGTGAGTAAAAATAAGGTAGCGACTGCAAAAAAGGCTATAAAAGGCAAAAACCAATTTCTGTAATCTCTAGAAACATGAAAAATGATAGAGATAAATACCAAAATCAGATAAAGAATACTCCAAAATTGAAATAACGAAGCAACAATAATCCAAAACGAAGCATCAAAAATTTTCTCCTTTGAAGCTTTTAAAGATTGGAGTGATAACAATCTTCGGAATGCCAATATAATAAAAAAGTTAGCCAATACGAGATTCACATTATCTAAAACCGAAGGGAAGAAGATTAGTAGTAAAAAGTAAAATAAAACGGTGTAAACACTGTCCTTACTTAGTCCGTTTTTTTTTGAAATAAAGTTAGTCATGAAAATAGATCCCAACAAAACAGCTAGTAAACCAAACTTTTGGCCTAACACAATAAGTGAGTTAATCCCAGTTGCATCTTGAAATTGGTAGACAAAAAAGAAAACTAGTATCAAAAATACTACTAAAGAGAAATTTAACGGTGTAGATTTTTTAAAAACACTTGTAATCATAAGGATATTTTATACTTTTGTGACTGTAAATATAATACTTGTTTAAAAAGTAAACCCTCAAGTTCAAAAGATTCTTAAAAAAAGAGTCTTCTAGGTATTGAGGAAAAAACACAATAAATTAATTTTTAACGATATGAAAGCATTTTTTGAAGGAATTCAATACCTATTTGTAAACATTTTATTTGCTCCTCTAGATTTTTTACGTTCATTAGAACTTTCGTCTTGGTTTGCAGCTAATACTATTAACTGGATTTTTATGTTTATTTGTGCTGCTGCAATGGTTTACTGGATCAAGCAACTTAGAATATTTGATGACGCAGGAACAGAAAATCAAGATACTACTGCTCATTCTTTCTTGAAATAAGAATAAAACATCTAAAGATTTTAAATAAAAAAACGAATTGTATTTTAAAATGCAATTCGTTTTTTTATGTCCTAATAATATGATTTTAAACTAAGTCAAAACCGATATCTTTTCTGAAATTCATTTGATCAAATTTTATCTTTTCTATATTTTGGTACGATTGCGCCAAAGCTTCTTGAAATGAACTACCATAAGACGTTATCGCCATAACGCGCCCTCCGTTACTCACAACATTACCGTTATCTAGTTTCGTTCCTGCATGAAAAACAATCGAGTTTTCAACATTTTCTAAACCTGTGATTACTTTCCCTTTTTCAAAAGCTTCAGGATAACCACCAGAAACTAACATCACGGTTGTTGCACTTCGATCATCCACTTCAAGAGTTATGGTGTTCAATTTTTCATTGGCTACAGCCAAAAACAATTCGACTAAATCATTTTTTAATCTTGGAATAACAACCTCTGTTTCTGGATCACCCATTCGCACATTGTATTCGATCACGATTGGTTCGTTATTAACATTAATCAAACCAATAAAAACAAATCCTTTATAAGGGATTCCGTCTTTTTGAAACCCTTCGATGGTTGGTTTTACAATGCGTGTTTCGATTTTTTCCATCAAAACAGCATCAACGTACGGCACTGGAGAAACAGCGCCCATTCCACCTGTGTTCAGTCCTGTGTCACCCTCGCCTATGCGCTTGTAATCCTTTGCAGTTGGCAAAATTTTATAGCTTTTACCGTCCGTAAGTACAAAGCAACTTAACTCGATACCATCAAGAAATTCTTCGATTACTACTTTTGAGCTTGCTGCACCAAATTTTTGTCCCACTAGCATATTTCTCAATTCCTCTTTGGCTTCTGCCAAATCATGAATAATCAAAACTCCTTTTCCTGCAGCTAAACCATCTGCTTTAAGAACATATGGAGGTTGCAACTTTTCTAAAAAAGCACATCCTTGCTCCACAGTTTCAGCAGTAAAACTATCATAAGCAGCGGTTGGAATATTGTGCTTTACTAAAAATTCTTTTGCAAATTCTTTACTACCTTCTAGTTGAGCGCCTAATTTTGAAGGCCCAATAACAGGAACATGACTTAATTGTGCGTCATTTAGGAAAAAGTCATAAATTCCTTGTACAAGCGGATCTTCGGGACCCACAACTACCATCTCGATGTTTTTTTCAATTACTAAAGCTTTTATAGCCTCAAAATCAGTAACAGCAATCGCAACATTAGTAGCAATAGTAGCAGTTCCTGCATTTCCCGGTGCCATAAATAGAGTGTCGCAAAGTGGACTTTGAACCATTTTCCATGCAAATGCATGTTCTCTTCCGCCTGATCCTAATAGTAAAATATTCATCTGTAGTGTGTTTGTTTAGTTGTTTATCCCTTTGTACGGAATGCTGCAAAAATAATTGCTTTTGAACGTAAAAAATAATTAATTTCTAAAAAGTTGTTCCATCCTTTCAATTCCAACAACATTAGCGCTATTTTTGAATAAATAAAATTACTGATGCTTCGTCTTTTTGATTTATCCTTGCAGCTTAATGGCTTTCCTATACAGAAAGCAAAAAAACAGTTTCAGGAAATAATCACTTTATCTGAAGATGATTTTTGGGCTTTCGCCGAAAATCAAAAAAGGGAAATACTTCATTTTCATATGAATCACAATCCTTTTTACAGTGATTTTACCAAAACACTATCATTTGAAAATTGGGAGGATGTGCCAGTTCTGACCAAGAAAGACCTACAAATTCCGTTAGAAAACAGATTGTCTAACGGTTTTACACTCAATAACAGCTATACTAATAAAACATCTGGTTCAAGCGGAACTCCTTTTAGCTTTGCCAAAGATAAAAATGCACACGCGCTTACTTGGGCTTCTAATATGCATCGCTTTGGCTGGTTTAACATTGATTTTAACAGCTCGTATCAAGCGCGATTTTATGGCATTCCGCTAGATTTTATTGGATATCGAAAAGAACGTTTAAAAGACTTTTTAGGCAAGCGGTATCGTTTTCCGATTTTCGATTTATCAGATGCCGTTTTAGAAACCATCATTGAAAAATTCCGCACAGAAAAATTCGATTACATCAATGGTTACACGAGTTCAATTGTGTTATTTGCCAAATATTTAAGAAAACGAAACCTTCTTTTAAAAACGATTTGCCCAAGCTTAAAAGTAGTTATTGTTACCTCTGAAATGCTTTTTGAAGAGGATAAGATATTGCTAGAGACCCAATTTGGAATTCCAGTTGTTAACGAATACGGAGCATCAGAACTTGATTTAATTGCTTTTCAAAACGCAGAAGGTGATTGGCAAGTAAATGCAGAAACGCTTTTTGTAGAAATTTTAGACGACAACAACACCGTTTTGCCTTATGGCCAAGAAGGTCGTATTGTGATTACTTCTCTTTTCAATAAAGCACATCCTTTTATACGCTACGACATTGGTGATATTGGGATTCTTGATGAAAAAAGCACATTGCAAAAACCTATACTAAAAAAATTACTTGGTCGAACAAATGATGTTGCTTTGCTGCCTAGCGGCAAAAAATCGCCTGGTTTAACTTTTTACTATGTCACTAAGAGCATTATTGAAGAGGATGGCAATGTAAAAGAATTTGTAATTAAACAAACTACAATTGACTGTTTTGAAATTGACTACGTTAGTGAAAGGGAGTTAAATGTAGAACAGATTCAAAAAATTGAAAAGGCCATTGCCCTATACTTAGAACCCCATTTGCATTTTACTTTTAGCAAAAAAGAATCCTTAGAGAGAACAAATCGTGGTAAACTCAAACAGTTTAGCTCTTTGCTGTAGTCGATTTGACGTAGCTGGGTTTAATGACTAATTGAGTAAATAAAAACCCGATCATGCATAGGACAGCAACTATGGCATTATACCCATGAAATTGCCTGTACACCGCATAATTGTACCGAAGCAAATTGACTTTGGCTGTTGAAATAGAGTTAGCCCTAATTCTATACGATGCTAAACTCTCTGGCACTGGTTTTGCAGTTTTAATCTTTTTAAGAATCGTAAGCCATAGCATCCAATCTTGTCGTTTTCTAATAACCGAAATGGGTATTTTACCAAAAAAATCGGCATCATAGATACCCGTTAGATTCCCCACATAATTGCAAAAAAACAGTTGATTATAAGTTAACGCTCTTGGTGCTTGCACTT
>CAXBGV010000096.1:0-8966 GCA_963975235.1 uncultured Flavobacterium sp.
AAACTGAATTTAGACGTGACGAAAGAGTTATGCGTTTCTTAACTGTAAGCCTTGACAAACATGCTATCTCTTGGGCTGAAAGAAGAAGAGCAAAACTTAAATCTCAAAAAGCTTAATTATCATGGCAACATTACAACAATCTGCTTCAGGAAAAAAAGACGGAGATATCAGATATCTTACTCCTTTAAACATAGAAACTAACAAACAGAAAAAATACTGTCGTTTCAAAAAATCTGGAATCAAATACATCGATTATAAAGATGGTGATTTCTTATTGAAATTCGTAAACGAACAAGGAAAAATTCTTCCTCGTCGTTTAACTGGAACTTCATTGAAATACCAAAGAAAAGTTTCTGTAGCTGTAAAAAGAGCACGTCACTTGGCACTTATGCCTTACGTAGCTGATTTACTTAAATAATTATTAAAAATAAAGTTGTTGTTCCGATGATTATCGGGACTAACTTCTACAACAAAGGACACCAACATGGAATTGATTTTAAAACAAGACGTTCAAAATTTAGGGTTTAAAGATGACGTAGTAACTGTGAAAAACGGATACGGTCGTAACTATTTAATCCCACAAGGATTTGCTCAATTAGCTACTGTTTCTGCAAAGAAAGTATTAGCTGAAAATTTAAAGCAAAGAGCGCACAAAGAAGCAAAAGTTGTTGCAGATGCTCAAGCATTAGCAGAAGCTTTAAAAGCTAGCGAAATTAAAATTACTGCAAAAGCAGGAGGAGAGAAATTATTTGGTTCAATAACTAATATTGATATCGCTGATGCTTTAGCTAAAGGTGGTCAATCTATTGATAGAAAATTCATTACTTCTGGTATCGTAAAACGTACAGGTAAATATACTGCAAACGTAAGACTTCACAGAGATGTGATCGTTGAGTTACCTTACGAAATCATTGCTGAATAATACATTTTAGTTAACAAATTGTTAATGGAATATTTAAAATCACCCTTCGGGGTGATTTTTTTTTGAGATTAATTCATAGTACACTATTTATTTTTTGGCAAACTATGTCTCTCTTATAAAATCACATATTTTTTTGGTTTTAAAATTATAAATTTGCAGCATAAATTATTTAACAGATTAAAAGCGGTTTAGAAATAAAAATACTTCTCATGAAATATACAAGATTAACAAAAGAACAATTTGAAGAACTAACACAAGAATTCACTAATTTTCTAGCTACACAAGCTATAGACAAAGCAGAGTGGGATAGTATTAAAGCAAATAAGTCAAACGTTGCTGAGCAAGAACTAGACGTTTTTTCTGACTTGGTGTGGGAAGGTGTATTGAATAAAGCAGAATATCTAGAACATTTTTCTAAGAATCATATTTTTCTGTTCCGTTGTTTTGATACATATGTAAATTCCATTGTACTAAAGTCATTAGTTCCAGAAGTAGATTTTTTAACTAAAGATGGGTTACAATGGTTAAGCGATAATATGTTTACCGATACTATTGAAATGAAAACGGGTAAAAAAGAGTTCACAGAGGAGCGCAATAGTTCTCTTTTTGCATTGATTCAGCAAGGTGCTTTTTTAAGTGATGGTCAGTTATACACGCAAATTAACACTATTATTGAGTCTTAATATTGTATCGTTATAAATTATTAGTGATTGTTTTAGCTTATCAATTGGATTTGCTTAAACAATCACTTTTTTATTTTTGAATCTGCCAAATTCCTGTTTAAATCTTCGGTACTGATCGCAATAAAAATATTGCTTTTAGCGAGTAAAAACTGCTCTGATCTGTGTGTTTTTTGCTTTTTATCAACTATTTTTATCCTAAATTAATTACTGTTAATCTATTTCTATGAGCATTCTTAAAACCATTGAGGACTTACGTGTAGCACTAAACGATCATAACTATAATTATTATGTTTTAGATAATCCTACCATATCGGACTATGATTTTGATCTAAAACTAAAGGAGCTTCAAGATCTAGAAACTAAATATCCAGAATATTTTGATCCAAATTCACCTACTCAACGTGTTGGGGGAATGGTTACGAAAAATTTCGAAACAATTTCACATGATTATCGCATGTATTCTCTCGATAATTCCTACTCAAAGGAGGATTTACAGGATTGGGAAGCACGTATTCAAAAAGTTTTAGGAAATGTAGAATTATCCTATACATGCGAATTGAAATATGATGGAGCATCAATTAGTATTACTTATGTAGATGGGAAATTAAAACGAGCAGTTACCAGAGGAGATGGTTTTCAAGGTGATGATGTTACTAATAATGTCAAAACGATTCGTTCTATTCCACTTGTGTTAAAAGGTAATTTTCCTGCTGAATTTGCAATCAGAGGTGAAATTATTCTTCCTTTTGCTGGATTCGAGAAAATGAACCAAGAGTTAATAGAGATAGGAGAGACGCCTTATGCTAATCCTCGTAATACAGCCTCAGGAAGTCTTAAACTTCAAGATAGCGCCGAGGTAGCTAAACGCCCATTGGACTGCTTATTGTATTTCTTAATAGGTAATAATTTGCCTCTTAATTCGCAGTATGAAGCGCTTAATGCGGCTCGAGATTGGGGTTTTAAAGTACCAAAGGAAGCTACTTTGGCAAACAATCTCAGTGAAGTTTTTGAGTTTATCAAATACTGGGATAAACATAGGCATGAATTGCCTTATGAAACGGATGGAGTAGTAGTAAAAGTAAATAGTTTACAATACCAAGATGAGCTTGGCTATACCGCAAAATCGCCACGATGGGCGATGGCATATAAATTTAAATCAGAACAAGTTTCGACTGTATTAAATTCAATATCATATCAAGTAGGTAGAACGGGCGCTATTACACCAGTAGCAAATTTAGAAGCAGTTCAACTGGCAGGAACAGTCGTTAGGCGCGCTTCGTTGCATAATGCAGATCAGATCGAGAAGTTAGATATTCGCGTAGGCGATACTGTTTTTGTCGAAAAAGGAGGAGAGATTATACCTAAAATTATTGCCGTTGATTTGTCTAAAAGGAATCTAGATTCTCAACCTACAACTTACATTACTAATTGTCCGGAATGTAATACGGAATTAGTGAGAAACATAGGTGAAGCCAATCATTACTGCCCTAATTTTTATGGTTGTCCTCCACAAATTATTGGACGAATACAGCATTTTATTTCGCGTAAAGCAATGGATATAGAAGGTCTGGGTGGTGAAACAGTTGCTTTGTTGTATGCTAACGGGCTAGTTCATAACTATGCCGATTTGTATATGATAACCGTGAACCAAATATTACCCTTGGATCGTATGGCACAAAAATCAGCCGAAAACTTGGTAAAGGGAGTAGAGAACTCTAAGAGTATTCCGTTTGAACGTGTTCTCTATTCCTTAGGTATCCGCTTTGTGGGTGAGACTGTAGCTAAAAAACTTGCACAGCATTATAAAAATATTACAGCATTAGCCCAAGCTTCAGTTCAAGATTTAGTTTTAGTCGATGAAATTGGCGAGCGTATTGCACAAAGTGTAGTCGATTTTTTTAGCAATGAAGCGAATGTGCAGATAGTCGAGCGTTTAAAAGAGTACGGACTTGCTTTTGAACTAGTAGAGAAGGTAAGTGTAAATGCAACAAATAAATTGGTAGGTAATATCTTTGTAGTTTCTGGTGTTTTTGAAAAATTTTCAAGAGACGATTTGAAAACAGCAATTGAAGACAATGGAGGTAAAATAGGAAGCTCTATTTCAGCAAAAACTAATTACGTAATTGCAGGAGAAAATATGGGGCCAGCAAAGTTAGAAAAAGCTAGTAAGCTTAATATTCCTATTTTGTCTGAGAATGATTTTATAAAAATGCTTAATGAAAAGTAAAATTATCCTTATTGCTTATTTAATAGCCTGTGCATTTACTATATTATCCAACACGATAGGCTTTAGGGATGGCATGTTGTGGTCAAAAATTGCTATAGTACCCTTGATAGCTTATTATTATTTAGTAAAAAGCAATCATAGAATAAACTATTTTTTAGCAGGTATATTATTGAGTTGTTATTTGGGTGATATTTATATTTTGATAAGTCCAAATGATCATACAGTAGTTGAAGTAGCCTGCTTTTTTACGTCTTATGTACTTTTAATATTTTATCTATTGCCCAATTTTTTAAGAATGAAGTGGCATAAATATGAGAATGTGCTATTGATCGTAAGCTCTTCTGTTGCTCTTGCTATTTTGGCTTATTTTATATTGAGTTTAAAATTTGAAAAAATAGAAATCGGTACGATCATGCTCGTTTCTTATGGTCTAACACTTTCTTTTTTAATGCTGATTTCTATTGTTCAATATTTTAGAACCAGCACTGAAGTTTCATTTAATTTACTTTTTGCTTGTTTGTTTTTTTATTGTTCAGATAGTTTTTACGTTATTAATAAATTTTATGAACCCTTCTTTATTTTCGATTTAATACAAATTACCACTCAGGTTTTTTCGTATTATTTTTTAGTACACTTTTTTATTTTACGAGAACAAAATGTACAATCTTATACTAAAATAGATTTGCCTTGAGTTGTTTTAGCTTTATTTGAATCTAAATAGAAGTCAATTCTACCTAGGTTTATTCCATAGCATCCCACTTGATTGACAAGAACCTCTTTACCATCTAAATTTTTCATAACGGTAGGTTTGTCTAGAAACGTATGCGTATGTCCACCTATAATTAAGTCGATATCTTTCGTCATTTCGGCTAGTTTTAAATCAGAAATTTTAGTTGGTTCGTTTTTATAGCTATAGCCCAAATGAGACAAACAAATGACAATGTCACACTTTTGTTCCTTTTTTAATATTCGTACCATTTCTTGTGATGCCTCCACCGGGTCGCTATACACTGTTTCTTGGTACATTTTTTTATCAACTAATCCATTCAATTCAATTCCAACACCAAAAACGCCAACTTTAATTCCGTTTTTATTAAAAATTTTAAAAGGCTTGACCAATCCATCCATCGCCGTATTTTTAAAATCATAGTTTGCCGATACAAATTCAAATGTTGCATGAGGCATTTGTGCAAACAGTCCTTGTATTCCGTTATCAAAGTCATGATTCCCTATTGTAGAGAGGTCGTATTGCATCATACTCATTAGTTTAAACTCTAATTCACCACCGTAGTAATTAAAGTAGGGCGTACCCTGAAAAATATCGCCAGCATCTAGTAATAGTACATTTGGATTCTCTTTCCTGATACTTTCAATCAAAGCTGCTCTTCTAGATACTCCACCCATATTTGCATTGCGAGGATCATCAGCAGGGAAAGGATCAATATGACTATGAACGTCATTGGTGTGTAAAATAGTAAGATGCTTGATGTTTACCGAATCAAAACTACTTAATGTACCACCAATCGAAACCAAAGCGGCACTTGCGGCCGTTTTTTCTATAAAATCTCTTCTTTTCATTTTTGTTTTATTAGGAGCTATTTCCTGCTATTCGTTGCAATCTTGTTTATCTTAAAAAAAAAAAAGATAAACAAGGATTTTCACTGCTATCGGGGCTATTACCGTTTTAGGAGCTATTTGTTTTTATTCAACAACAATTCGGTTGTCTTGTTTAGCAGTCACAGTAGTTACGTTTTTAAAATAGTCAATCAGTATATTTCTTAATTTATAATCTAAATCATAGGTGTGCTCCCCTTTACTAAAAAAACTCATATTATCTCCTCCATTAGCAAGATAGTCGTTCGTGCCTACGTAGTAAAGTTGTTCATCCTGTAGTTCTTTTCCTTGTACTAGTATATTTTTAGCCTCTTTGTCTTTACTAATTGTAAAAGTCAGGCCTGCTAGAGGGTGCGCCTGGTTCTCTTTCACGAAGTAAGCAATAAGTTCTCGTATTTCCCGTCCTCTTAATGCAATGACAACCAAACTGTTTTCAAAAGGCATGATCTCAAATCCATTTCTAGCGGTAACATTTCCTTTTGGTAAAATCGCTCTAATACCACCATTATTAAGGATGCAAATGGAGATGTTTTTGTTTTCTCTCTTTTCAAAAACTTTATTTCCGTATTCTAAAACTACATCAGCCATCATGTTTCCTATTGTAGACTGTAAGTTAACAGCTTTCTTATCGAGAGTTATTGGGCAAAACGCAAGTACACTGTCCAAGTCTTTATTGATACGTGATCGATACGGAAAAATATATTCTTCTATTTTTTTATCAATCTCATTGTCAGTTCTGTTAATAGCGGCGGCTGTGACAGGAAGTTGTTTTCCTTCAATTTTTGTAATAGTGTAGGAGGTAGGACCACAAGAAATAATTGCAGAAAATGTTAAGAATATAACAAAAAGTTTGAAAACGTCGTTATACTTTTTTAGATTTACCATTTATAATAGGACTTAAATAATTAATTTTGCAAGCGAGTAAAAATACTATGTTTTTAAATTATATAAAAGCGTTTTCTGTAAAAAGAATATTAAATAATAGATTGCAAAATGACAGGAGAAATCCTGATTCAGGCTTTGTTAAAACTGTGGGTATTGTTGCAGACGAAAGTAATTTGAGCACCATAAACGACTTGATCAAGTGTTTAACCAAAGTGGGGATTGAAAGTCAAAATATTTTTGTAATAGCGTATAGCGATAAGGTGAAGCAGACACGTATAAAGGCGTATCCCATTTTTAGCCCCAAGGATTTAAATTTTAATGCCTCCTTTAGTGCTGCAAATGTTATTACTTTTACAGCTAGAGAGTTTGATCTATTGATAAATTATTACGATGTAGAGAAATTGAGCCTTTTACTAATTAGTCAGCAGTCGTGTGCTAAGTTTAAGGTAGGTTTTGCTTCAATAGACAATCGTTTAAATGATTTAATAATAAAAAGTACAATTAAAAACAGCTCTATTTTTGCTCAGGAAGTTATCAAATATTTAAAAATATTAAACAAAATATAATTTAATTAATCATGCAATCAATAATTGGTACCGGTGTTGCTCTTGTAACCCCATTTAAAAAAGATTTCTCAATTGATACAGAGGCTTTAAGACGAATAGTTAATTTCTCTGTTGATGGCGGTATCGAATACCTTGTGATACTAGGAACTACCGCCGAAAATGCTACGCTTTCACAAGAAGAAAAACAAGTCGTGATTGACACTGTTGTTGATTGTAATAATGGTAGACTACCATTGGTTTTAGGTGTAGGTGGTAATGATACCATGAAAGTTGTAGAGGAACTTCAAACAAGAGATTTATCTGCATTTGTAGCTGTATTATCTGTTTCGCCATATTATAATAAACCAACACAAGAAGGAATTTACCAACATTTTAAAAGAGTAGCTGAGGCATCTCCAGTTCCTGTTATTATATACAATGTTCCAGGCAGAACATCTAGTAATATGTTGCCTAAAACCGTTTTGCGTTTAGCTAATGATTTTAAAAATATTGTAGCTATTAAAGAAGCCGCAGGTGATATGGTGCAAGCAATGCAAATATTAAAAGACAAGCCCGAGGATTTTCTTGTGATTTCTGGTGATGATGTGATTGCTTTACCTATGGTTTTAGCTGGTGGTGCCGGTGTAATATCAGTTATTGGACAAGGATTTCCAAAAGAATTTTCGGAGATGATTCGTTTGGGATTAAATCGCAAAGTAGATGAGGCTTTTAAGAAACAGTACTTATTAGCTGATTGTATAGACATGATATTTGAGCAAGGAAATCCTGCAGGTATAAAGCAAGTATTTCAATCATTGGGAATTGCTGATAATACAGTACGTTTACCATTAGTTCCTGTTGATGAATCATTGTCTGAGAGAATCGATATTTTTGTTAAAAAAGTTGACAAATAGGAAGCTAAACGAGTGTTTTTTTTTAAACGAAGAAATATTTTGTAGAAGCTAAATTAATAACTAAATTTGCCACCGAAACTTCGGTATGATTTTTTGTGGGTTATCATTAATCGATAAGGTTAAAAAAAATAAATAAATGAAAAAAATTGTATCACTATTAGTTCTTATTGTTTTATTTAGTTCATGCAATGAGTATCAAAAAGCCCTGAAAAAGGATGATATTGCTGCTAAATTCGAGATAGGAACAAAAATGTACGAGGCAGGAAAATATTCTAAAGCTATTCGTCTTTTTGAACAAATTGCTCCACAATACAGAGGAAAGCCTCAGGCAGAGAAACTCTTTTACATGTTTTCACAGTCCTATTACAAGACAAAGCAGTACACTTTATCAGGATATCAGTTTGAAAGTTTTGTTTCAGGTTATCCTAAAAGTGAAAAGATACAGGAAGCAGCTTACCTAGGTGCTAAGAGTTATTCGATGCTATCTCCAGAGTACAGTTTAGATCAAACTGATACGTTTAAAGCGATAGATAAATTACAAAACTTTATAGATACATTTCCTAATTCAGAATACTTAGGCGAAGCAAACGCAAGCTTAAAGGTTCTTTCTGAGAAAATTGAGAAGAAAGTTTTCGAAAATGCCAAAGGTTATAATACGATATCAGATTTTAAATCTGCAATTGTAGCTCTAGATAATTTTATATTAGATTTTCCAGGGACACGTTACAAAGAAGATGCTTTGTTTTTAAAATTTGATTCGGCTTACCAATTAGGAATAAATAGTGTTCCTGCTAAAATGGAAGAGCGTTTAATTGTTGCTAAAACGGCATATTCAGGTTTACTAAAATTTAAGGCAGATACAAAATATAAGAAGCAAGCTGATGATATGATTGCTCGAGTTGAAAAAGATTTACAAAAATTTACTAAATAATTAAAGTGATGGATTTAAAAAAGACGAATGCTCCAGTAAACACAATAACTTACAATAAAACAGTTATTGAAGAACCTACTGGTAATGTGTATGAGGCGATAACCATTATGGCCAAAAGAGCGAATCAAATCAACTCTGAAATTAAAAAAGAATTGACAGAGAAATTAGAGGAGTTTGCTACTTACAATGACAGTCTTGAAGAAGTTTTTGAAAACAAAGAACAAATTGAGGTTTCAAAATTCTAT
>CAXBGV010000097.1:0-8931 GCA_963975235.1 uncultured Flavobacterium sp.
ACGAGGAATTTATAATGGTACCCTTGCTATAGAAATGGACCGAATCATAGAAGATATTACCACACTTAAAAAAGAGGATTAAAATTACAAAAGCATCAACCATGATTCAAATTTATTTCATCCATAAAAAATTAGTAAGCATAACTGCTTTTTTGTTTTCGATCATTACTTTAATTTCGTGTAGCTCTTCAAACGAAGAAGGAAACGGAATTGAAACGCTTCCATCAATAACCAATACCGTAGGATTAATTCGTAACGATGCTGGAGCACTAAATGATGGCTATGTTTTGTTTGCACCAATAGGCAGCAACACCACTTATTTAATTGATAAATGTGGGAAGCAAGTAAAAACTTGGGCAAGCAATTATAAACCAGGACAGTCATGTTATTTGTTGTCAGACGGTAGCTTACTACGTCCAGGAAACACCAATAACACTACTTTTAATGCAGGTGGAAAAGGTGGGATTATTGAAAAAATAGATTGGAACGGAAATGTAACTTGGAGTTACACCCTTTCGGATGCATTGCAGTGCCAACATCACGATGTAAAAGCTTTGCCTAACGGGAATATTTTAGTGATTGCATGGGAGTCAAAAACTAATGCTGAAGCTATTGCTCAAGGTAGGAACCCAAATTTAGTCCCTGCAACCGTTTGGAGTGAGCAAATAATAGAAATCAAACCTACAGGAACGTCTGGAGGTACAATTGTTTGGGAATGGCATTTATGGGATCATTTAGTTCAAGATTTTGATGCTTTAAAACCTAATTACGGAACGGTTGCTGCAGCATCAAAATTGATCAATTTGAATTACAACGCAAGTGCAACAAATCAAGATTGGATTCACCTGAATTCGATAGATTATAATGCTACATTAGACCAAATTTTAATAAGTTCCCATGCCTTTAATGAGGTATGGATTATTGATCATAGTACAACTACAGCTCAGGCTAAAACTCATGCAGGAGGAAACTCAGGCAGTGGTGGCGATTTAATTTATCGATGGGGGAATCCCTTGGCATACAACACGGGAACAACAACGCAATTATTCGGACAACATAACGCCTATTGGATCGAGTCGGGATTTCCATTCGAAAACCAAATTATGATTTTTAACAACGGAAACGGAAGAACTGGAGGGAATTATTCGACAATAGAAATTATAAAGCCACCAGTGAGCGGATACAATTATACGCAATCATTACCGTATGGCCCCACCACGACTTCATGGAATTACAATTACGGAAATCCAAACAGTATTTATGCGCAAAATGTTTCTGGTGCACAACAATTGTCCAATGGTAACGTGCTTTTTTGTAATGGTCCAGCGGGGATTTTTACCGAGATAAATAATAGTGGTACTGCCGTTTGGCAATACATCAATCCAGTAACGACTTCAGGTGTTTTGAAACAAGGCAATACCGCCTCACAAAATAGTGTTTTTAGAAGTACTTTTTATCCTAAAGCCTTCAGTGGTTTTAGTGGTCATACACTCACATCTGCCAGTACAATTGAAGATGTAAATTTAATTTCGACCTCATGTAAATAATCCACAAAAAAATATTGCAGATGATGCCCCAATAATTATGATTAAAACACTCTCGCAAGGTGTCTTTTTTATTGTAAGAATATTTTGTTAAAATTTAGTTTAAAAAATTAAATCGTTTTATTTTTGATGCGAAAAACAAACCCAATGAGAGATTTTATTTTGCTACTGCTTGCAGTAGTGTTATTAAGTAGCTGTGAAGTTACTGAAACATTACATATTAATACCGATGGTTCTGGCACAGTAGAATTCGATAGCCATAGAAATGAAAATAGCTACATGCAAATAGCAGGAGAGCAATATGCTAAAGAAACTGTTTTCAAGGACACAACCTATTTTTTTAAGGATTATATAGAAAAATACAATAGTAATTTTATCAAATACACAGCGGCTGAGCAGGAATTGTTTAGTACGTTTAAAAATGTGAAAGTACATATTAAAAAAAGTGCATTCGATAAAGAGTTTAGGACAACTATTACACAAGACTTTAAAAAAGTAGAGGATGTAGCTGATCTTTCGAAAACAGAAAATTATATTAGTGATATCGTGCACAATTACGCGCTAACTGCCGAAGAACATTATTATAACATTCGATACGCATTAAAAGACAATCAATTCAATAGAGTGGTTACCATTACAAACGAGGAAATGTTTAAGATGCAAAAGGAAAAGCTCGAATCGTATAATCCGATATATCAACTTAAACTAGTTCAGACGTATGTGATAAAATATCATTTTCCACGTAAAATCAAATCGGTTTCTAATCCTAATGCTCTCATTAGTGCTGATCATAAATCCCTTGAATTAAAGTTTGTAATCTTAGATTTTTTGAAGGATCCCGTGAGCACGAATCTTGAGGTGGTATTAGAGTAATCAATTCAAAACAGCTTAGTCCTTTGGAGTAGAGTTCGTATCTTTGTAAAAAAAAGATGAAGAAGATATACGTATTGCTACTTTCAATTTTTATTTTTACTAGTTGCACCATCAAAGAAAAAATGGTGTTGAATGAAGACGGCTCAGGTACTTTTTCTTATGGTTTTGATGTGTCGGCTCTAATGAAAATGGGTAAATCTACAGATTCTACTAAAGTCCCTAAGGTAATGGACTCTACTTTTACGTTTAAAGAATTGATGTTGCCATTAAAAGATAGTATTTCTAAATTATCTGAGGTTGAAAAAGCACAATTCAAGTTGCTTGAAGGCTTTCGGGTAAAAATGAAAATTAATGAGATCGAAAAGGAATTTAGCTATGAGATGGAGTTTGATTTTCCTGCTGTAGATAACATGTCTAATATGATGTCACCAACTAAAGCAGCATCACTATTATCACTTTCTGATAAAAAAATGGCAGCAAAAAAAATGAATCTAGCAAAGGATAAAAATGATAATAACACTAGCTTTAGTTACGATGGTAAGTATTTTACAAAAACGGTTACACTAACAAAATCACAATTGAAAAAGTTAGCAAAGGAAAAATCAAAAACAAAACCTAAAGAAGAAGAGCTTGAAGATGAATTTTCCAAAAAGTTAGGTGAATTTCTCAAGGAATGTAAATATTCAGTTGAATATCATTTCCCCAAAAAAATAAAATCAGTATCAATACCAGGCGTTGTAATAGCAGCAGATAGAAAGAGCTTTGTTAAAGACATTGCAATTGAAAATCTTTCCGAAAACATGGATTTAAGTTTTAAAGTAGAATTTGAATAAAATGAATAAAAAAATACAGCTTCAAGATCTTGGCAACAAAGATTACAAAGCAACTTGGGAATACCAAGAAGAATTATTTAAAGGTATTGTAGACCTGAAAATTAGAAACCGTAGAGAAGAATTAGAGTTAGAAACACCTAATTATTTTCTTTTTGTAGAGCATCCACATGTTTATACGTTGGGAAAAAGTGGTGATTTAAGTAACTTACTTTTGTCGGAGTCTCAGTTAGAATCCAAAGGAGCTACTTTCTATAAAATAAACCGTGGAGGTGATATCACCTATCATGGTCCAGGTCAAATTGTGGGATATCCAATTCTAGACCTAGAGAACTTTTTTACAGACATACATAAATACCTTCGTTTACTTGAGGAATCCATAATTCTGACGCTTAAAGAATACGGTTTAGACTGTGGTCGTAGCGATGGAGAAACAGGAGTATGGCTTGGAGTTGGGACGCCGTTTGCTCGTAAAATTTGTGCAATGGGAGTTCGTGCTTCTCGCTGGGTAACTATGCATGGATTTGCATTAAATGTCAATGCCGATTTGGGTTATTTTGATAATATTATTCCGTGCGGTATTCGAGGCAAGGCGGTCACAACATTAAATGTAGAGCTGGGTGTCGATAGAGTAGATGAAAAAGAGGTAAAGGCTAAGATTTTGAAACACTTCACGGATTTGTTTGAATGTGAGTTTTAAAAAAAATGATTCACTCTCAATTATTAATCTTTGGTTTGAAATAAAAATCTACTCATTTGACAGCTTACAATAATAAACTCATTGCTATAGGTCTAAACTAAGTTGTTCTGGCAATAATTTAAAAGTCATTCTGTGGTATTTAGTTGTACCATATTTTCTAATAGCTTCTCGATGCTCCTTTGTGGGATATCCTTTGTTCTTTTTCCAATTGTACATAGGATATTCTTCATGTATGCGATTCATGTATTCATCTCGATACGTTTTGGCTAGAACGGATGCTGCGGCAATACTCATGTATTTCGAATCTCCTTTTACGATACTTTCATTAGGTATTGCTTTTAGCAATTCTATTTCTTCAATTGTAAACTTTTTGCCTACACCACTTAATAGTCCAAGCTTTGCATTTAGCTTTCTGTTACCATCAACAATAATAAATTGTGGGATAGCCGCTAGTTTTAAAATGGATTCTTGCATTCCCTTCATTGATGCATTCAAAATATTGATTTCGTCAATTTCGTTAGGTAAAATGTGTGAAACTGCAAATGCAATGGCTTGTTGTTCTAATATTGGTTTAAGTTGTTCCCTTGTTTTTTCAGATAATTGTTTACTGTCATTCAAAACGGCATTTTGGAAATCCAAGGGTAATATAATGGCTGCTGCTGTCACGGGACCAGCCAAACAACCGCGTCCAGCTTCGTCTGTTCCTGCTTCAAGAGGAGTGTTTGAAAAATTCACTTTTAACATATCAATGCATTTTTACAAAAATATCGTTTTATAAGATATTCTTCATTAAAATAAAAAATATTGGCATAACTATTACAATATTTCTAGTAAATGTTATGAAAAGGTTAATATTTTAAGGGTTTAAGTTTGGTTTTTTAAGATATAATTGTGAAGTTTGCAATTAACTAATTCAAAATTATTAAAAATGAGATTAAAATTCAAATGGATCTTTACGCTCTTAGTAGCGTTATCTATGCAGTTTTCTTTTGCACAAGAGAAAACTGTAAATGGAGTTGTTACAGATGCTACGGGTCCTATTCCTGGAGCAAATGTTATGGTAAAGGGCACAAAAACTGGTGTTCAAACTGATTTTGATGGTAAATATGCTATCAAAGCTAAAGTTGGTGATGTTTTAATCGTTTCTTACTTAGGGATGAAAAATTCAAGCGTAACTGTTGGTGCCACAAGTACAGTAAATGTTAAATTAGTAAGCGCTTCTCAAGATCTTGAGGAAGTGGTTATTCAAGGTTATAGAACAGTAACTAAAAAAACCGCTGTAACTGCCGCGGCATCGATTACTGCTCAAACTATTGAAAACAGACCAAACGCGAATGTTTTGAACACTGTTCAAGGTCAACTAGCAGGGGTGAATATTTCAGCTTCTAGTGGTCAGCCAGGAGCAAAACCTACAGTAATTATTAGAGGTGTAGGTACACTTAATGGTAACACTGATCCTTTATATGTTATTGATGGTTTTCCATCTAACAGTGATAGTTTCAGAACATTGAATCCAAATGACATTGCTAGTTTTGACGTATTAAAAGATGCTTCGGCTATTTCTGAATACGGTTCAAGAGGATCTAATGGTGTTATCGTAATTAAAACAAAAAGAGGTAGCTTTAATGATGACAAAACTATATTTAGATATTCATCTCAATATGGTATTTCAGATTTACAAACTCCAAAGTATTCGTATGCTAACTCTCAACAATTGCTAACACTTGAAAAGAGATTTGGTGCTGGTAGAGGAGCTACTTTGACGGATGCTCAAATTGCAGCATACTCAATCAATACAAATTGGGTTGATTATTTTTTCAGAACTTCAACTTCAGTTAATCACAACTTGAGTATTGAGCAAAATGGTAAAAACTTAAACTCATTCACCTCATTAAGTTATTTTGACCAAGATGGAGTACTGAAAGGTACAGGTTTAAAAAGATTTACAGTTAGAAATAACATCAGCGGTAAATCAACAGACGAAAGATTTAAATATTCTGTTAACTCAGCAGTGGGATATTCAAAAAGTAACGAGGCTACTGGTCTAGGAACTGGAGGAATTAATCAAAACTATGTATTGGGAGCTTACCAATCAGCACCTTATGTGTCTCCAGATGAATATCAGGATCCACGTCAAGTTTTAGCTGCTTATCGCGCAAGTGGTACTTTATTGCTTACTCCGCTGTTTTTAATTGACAAATTAAATACATTCAGTAACTTAACTGAAGAGACGAGAATAGATTTAGCTACAGAGGCTTCTTATAAAATTGCTACTGGTTTAACAGGACGCGTTAGAACTTCAGGACAGTTGTTAGAGACTAGATTTACTGAAGCTAGGTTTCCAATATCTTTTAACGCTTTATTATTTTTGAGCCCTGGGCAAACTTTCGGAGGATATGAAGCAATTTTCCAAAGAAGAGAATTTTTATTCAGTAACTTATTTCAATTAGATTACAATAAAAGTATTGGTAATCATACGTTCTCAGCAGCAGCTGCGTCTGAGTACAATCACTCTAGGTTAAATACTAACAACTTTACGCAGAACGGTTTAGATCCAGTTTTATTTGTGCCTAACACAGGTGCTGGTTATGTTGGTGATACATCTGCAAATGACTTTAATGTTCCTACAGTTTCTGCATCGCAATTAAGAAATGATTTGATTTCTTATTTTGGGACTGTTGATTACGATTTCAAGAAAACTTTTGGTCTTGTAGGTTCGTACAGAATTGATGGATCTAGTAGATTTATTAAAGAAAATCAATTTAATAATTTCTGGTCTCTTGGAGGTCGAATTAACCTTGAAGAAATGGGATTCTTGAAGTCATTAGACTACATAGATGTTCTAAAAATAAGAGGATCTATTGGAACTTCAGGAAACCAAAGAATTGTTGATGGTTCTATTTATGCGGGTATCAACCCACCTGCGTTTGCTGACATCTATCCAGGAACAAATAACGCTTACAATAACGGTCAAGGTTATGGTTTAACTATTGGGTATCCAGCTTTAAGATGGGAAACTACTGAGCAGTACAACATAGGTCTTGATTTTGAGTTTTTCAAAAGTTCTTTGAGAGGTTCGTTTGATTACTACAACAAAAACACAGTTGATTTATTCTTGAGTACTCCATTAGTTCCTGCTACAGGTGCGACATCTGTTACAAGAAATAGTGATGCTTCTGTTTTAAACACAGGATTTGAGTTAAGTGTAGCTTATGATTTAGTAAAAAATCAAAATTTGACTTTAACAGTTCGTGCAAACGGATCTATTAATGATAACTCAATCAATGGTATTACATCTAACGGTGGTGAGATAGTTAGTGCTGCTGGATTAAATATCAACAGAAACGGAGGGAAACTTAATCAATTTTACCTATACAAGTACCTAGGAGTTAATCCTGTAAATGGTAACTTATTATATGAAGATATAAATGGTAATCCTACAGAGGCTCCAACTGGTGCTGATAGAAAAGCAACTGGAAAAAATTACTTAGCGAAATACCAAGGTGGTTTTGGATTTGATTTATCTTACAAAGGATTCTTTACTTCTACAACATTTACATTTGCTCAAGAGGTTGATAGATTTGACTACGATTTATCAGGTTTATACAGCACAGGTAGAATTGGAACATTTAATGTAACAGACGATTTATTGAATGCTTGGACTCCAACAAATACAACGTCTAATGTTCCTAGTCTTAGAGCAACTAACTATGGTGCACAATCTTTATCAGATCGTTTCTTAAAGGATGCTTCTTATGTGAGATTAAGAAATGTGCAGGTTGGTTACAGAGTACCTAAGCAGTTTATTAAAAACACATTTTTATCTGATGTATCTTTTACAATACAAGGAGAAAACTTGTTTAACATAACTAAATGGCAAGGGTTTGATCCAGAAAGCTCTAGATCTGCAGATCAAAGTCAATACCCAACAGCAAGATCATTTACTTTTGGAGTTGATTTGAAATTTTAATTATAATCTATATGAAAATGAAAAAAATATTTATACTGTCATTGTTGGCTGGTGCACTTAGTGTTTCTTGTAACAATGATTTATTAGAGCCATTTACACCTGGTTCTTTAACGTCAGATTTAGCGATTACTACTTCTAGTGATCTGCAGCGTGTAATGAATTCAACTTATGGACTAGCGGCAAACAGAGAAGATGTAATTTTTACATCTGTTTTTACTGACGAAGCTGGAATAGGATTTGCAAATGGAGGTCAAGGGATTAGCGATAATTACATTTTCTTTTTGAATGTTTCTTCTGCATCACCTGATACTATCTGGACAAATGGATACCTAATTTTATCGCGTGCAAATCGTGTTATCACTTTCGCTGATGATCTTCTTGCTAAAACTGCATCTTCTAATACTGCAGAAATAGCAAAATTGAATTCATTGAAAGCAGAAGGTTTAATTGTTAGAGCTATGGCTCATTTGAAAATCATGGGTTATTTTTCACCTGATTTAAAAAGTGATGCTGCTTTAGCAGGTGTTTTAGCTGATAAAGTTATTTTATCAAGTGAAGCTCCTAGACAAAGAAGCACTAATGGTGTTTTTTACACATCTATCCACAAAGATTTAGACGATGCTATCGCTATTTTCTCTACAACTGCTTCACCTTATTCTGGAAATACTGCAAAATTATATGCTAGTTTAAACTTGGCACGTGGTTTAAAAGCAAGAGCATACAGTTACAAAGGAGATTTTCCAAATGCTGAAACTTGGGCTAATACTGTAATTTCAACTTCAGGATTAGTTTTGGCTGATAATACAAATTATGCTTCAGTTTTTATTACTGACTCTGAACCTGCTAATACTGAGGTTATCTTCAGACTTAAGCGTACGTTACAACAGTCAAGTCAAGCAACAAATATTGGAAATGGTTGGGCTTCAGTAACAGCTACATACAGTGGATCTCCATTTTATGAAGTGGCTAGGTCTTTATACAATAAGTTAGTTGCCGTTCCAGGAGATGTTAGAA
>CAXBGV010000098.1:0-8870 GCA_963975235.1 uncultured Flavobacterium sp.
CTGATAGCAGTGGAAATCCTTTTATGGGCTTTTTTAGTCCCATAAAAGATTGAAACGAATAGCAGGAATAAGCTCTTGAAGAAAATGACACTAGCCTAAATACTCTGTAACGAACATAAAACTAATGTTTTACACCTAATTACTAATCGAAACGTATAGCTTTGACTGGAGAAATCTTGGTAATAATATAAGAAGGTATTAACAAAACAACAAAGCAAGTAACTATTGTGCCTAGGTTCAAGAGCAAGATGTACCAAAGATTAATATAAACGGGTGCCTGCGACACATAATAGTTCTCAGGATTCAATGTCACAACTCCGAAGTATTTTTGGATTAACAAAATAGCTATCCCAATGCAATTACCCCAAAACAAACCGCGAACGATCAAGTAGGACGCATTATACAAAAACACTTTTCTGACGGCCCAATTATTGGCACCTAAAGCTTTTAAGATTCCAATCATTTGAGTTCGTTCTAGAATTAGTACTAGAAGCGCTACTACCATGTTAATGGTGGCTACTACTATCATTACAATTAAAATGACAATAATATTGAAATCGAATAACTTAAGCCATTCAAAGATATAACTGTACTTCTCTATGATTGTTTTCGTGTCTATTGTAGAACCTGTCTCGCTATATACCTGCTCTCCTATGTTACTCAAGTCATTAAAATCATTTACAAAAACTTCAAAAGCTCCTATTTGATCTGGTTTCCATTTATTTATACGCTGGATATGTCTAATATCACCTATTATATAGGTTGCGTCAAATTCTTGAAAACCTGAATTAAATATTCCCACGATTACAAAGCGTCGACTATTAGGTAGTTTATTCTCGCCTTCCTTCATAAAAAAGGTATTGAACTTATCCCCCACTTTAAGATTTAAGCGATTAGCCAAAAATTGAGATATTAAAACATCCTCGTTTAGCTGCTTACTAAAATCAGGAATACTACCGGCCACCAAATACTCCTTTATATTATTCCATTTATAATCTTGACCCACCCCTTTATATACAATACCCTCGAAGGCTGTCTCCGTTCTAATAATCCCAGCTTTACTGGCTATTGCTTGAATATGCGTTACCTGTGGAACACTCTTAAAATTAGGATAAAAATTTTGAACTTTAGATATAGGCATTAAAGTAGCGTCAGATTGATTACTGTCGAAATTGGAAATAATAATATGACCATTAAATGCTGCTATTTTCTCTCTTATTTTTTCTTGCAACCCAATCCCTGTCGCAACCGAAACTATCATCATGACCATTCCGATGGCGATAGCAGAAATTGCTATTTTAATTATAGGTGCTGAAATACTACTTTTATAATCTTTAGCAGTGATTAGTCGTTTTGCTATGAAATATTCTAAATTCAAGAAAAGTTAATTTAAATAAAAAATCCTATTGGTGATTTTTTGAAGTTGGACTCAAAATTACATTTAATCCCTTAATATTGATAAAATATTTAGCAGAGATTTATGAAATAAAAACTATCAAACCTTATTTACATAAGTAAGTACACTACAGCAGCCCAAGAAAAATACCATTAGTAATACCATAGTTGTTAGACCTAAACATTAACGTGTAAAAGTATGACATATCCAAAATACTACAAAGGCATTTTCCTTTTCATTTCTTCTACAATATTATAAGCTGCTGGGCACACAGGAATATTTTTTAAAGTTATATCAGTGATTTGTTGAAATTTCTTCCTGTCTGTGTGGGGAAATTCGCGGCATGCTTTAGGGCGAACATCATAAATAAAACAGCTATTGTCGCTGTCTAAAAAAGAACAAGGCACAGATTGCAAAACGTAATCTTGATCTTCATCAATACGCAGGTATTGTTCTATGAATTGCTGGGGCTTTTGACGCAAATGTTTTGAAATTCGTTCAATATCAGCAGAAGTAAATAAAGGACCTGTCGTTTTACAACAATTAGCGCATTCTAAACAATCAGTTTTTTTAAATTCGGCATCATGTATATCCTGCATCAAATAATCTAAATTTTTCGGAGTTTTCTTTTTTAGCTTATCAAAATACTTTTTATTCTCTAGTTGCTTATCTTTGGCTAATTTTCCGAGTTCGTTTAGGGAGGGGTTAAGCATTTTGAGCTATTGTTTAAATTAATTTTTAATATGTGTCAAAATTACTCAAATCAAACAAACTATTTACACATTACACAACAAACTATCATGAAAGACCTATTTGGCCGCGCCATATTGGATTACCAAACGAATAATTCGCCACAGGACTTAATCACAGAAACGACGATATCAGAGGAAGATGAAATGAGCGTTGCCTACTTGTTTAGAGAATATGATTCGATGCCATTAATAGAACAAAAGGCACTAGCAATGAGTTATGGAAAAATATTAGATGTTGGAGCAGGCGCTGGAAGTCATAGCTTGTATTTGCAAAACGAGAGAAATCTTGACGTAACCGCAATAGATATTTCACAACTAGCAATAGAAACTTGTGCACTACGTGGTATAAAAAACACAGCTGTTGCCGACATTCTAACTTGGAAGTCCGAAACTTATGATACTGTTTTACTGCTAATGAATGGAACTGGAATTTTTGGTACTCTCGAGAAAACATCCCTATTTTTAAAAAAGCTGCGTTCCCTACTAAAACCCAACGGACAAATACTAATTGACAGTTCTGATATTATTTATATGTTTGACCAGGATGAGGACGGATCATATTCAGTACCCGCAGGGACATATTACGGTGAATTAGAATTTACTATTAGTTACAAAGGAGAAAAAGAAGAATCATTTCCTTGGTTATATCTTGATTACAACACCTTACAGAATATCGCTGTAGCCAATAATCTAGCATGTGAGCTTGTTACTGAAGGCGAACACTATGACTATTTAGCCCGATTGACTTTATTGCCTCCAAATTAGCAAGCAGACAACTACCATGTAACACCATAATCAACATTTTGATATTAAGAATAAAAAAAGACTAAACAGCAACTGTTTAGTCTTTTTTTTAATCAGTAAAACCTACATTATGGTATATTAAGATACTTATGTGTTTGTAGTGAAACTCTCCATTTCGGGTTATTCATCACGTAATCAACAATAAGCGGTGTCATTTCCTCTTTTTTGCTCCACTCGGGCTGTAAAAACAATATTGCACCTTTATTAACTAGTTCTGCTTGTTCTTCGGCGAAAATAAAGTCGTGCTTGTTATGAATAATCACCTTTAACTCGTGTGCCGCATTATATACGGTTTCAGTTGGTAGTTTATTTTTCTTTGGCGAAAGACAGATCCAGTCCCATGTCCCTGACAGAGGATAAGCACCAGAGGTTTCGATATGAACTTTGCGTCCAACATTTTTAAGATTCTGTGTTAATAGGCTCATATCCCACATTAAAGGTTCGCCACCAGTCACTACAACTGTCTCTGCATATTTACTTGCATTCTCTACGATAACATTTACTGCGGTAGGAGGATGTAATTCTGCATTCCAACTTTCTTTGACATCACACCAATGGCAGCCAACATCGCAACCACCAATTCGTATAAAATAAGCTGCGGTACCAGTATGATAACCCTCTCCTTGAATGGTATAAAACTCTTCCATCAAAGGAAGCATTGCTCCTTTATTTACTTCTAATTGTATTTCTTTTGATAACATTATCTGAATTTAAAGTGCAAAGATAGTTAATTTGAAAAGGACTTAATTCATAAAAAGCAATTGCTACTTCGCAAAGGATATAAAAAACAAAAAACCGATAGCTATACGCTATCGGTTCCTTTATGAGTAAGTATATTAAAACTTATTTAATCGCTTTTAATGATTGCGTTGCGTAAGCATTAGTAGGATCGATTGCTAACGTTTTTGCAAAATACTCTTTTGCTTTTGCTTTATCGAAGTTAACATATCCTGCAGCCATAGTATTGTAAGACTCAATCAATTTAGCTTTTACAGCAGGCTTAGCCATTTCCTCAGCTCCTTTTTCTGTTACTTTGTCAACATACATTTGATAGTATTTGATCATAGCTTCATCATTATCCATCAAAGTATTAGTTCTAGCACGGTATACATAGGCATCAATAGTTTCAGGAGATGCCTCAACTACATTTCCAAATGCGATATCTGCTTTTGCTAAGGCTTCCATATCTTTAACAACATCTGCTTTTGCGTTTTCAAAATAGATAGAGTTACCTAAGTAGAAATTATCTAACAAATAACTTTTAGATTCTTTGTTTGTAGTTGCAAGCTCAAAGATAAATGCAGCTTCTTTATACAATCTTTGCTCGTACAATGATTTACCTAAATCTCCTAACTGACCTGCGAAATAGATATCCATATCTACTGCTTTTTTGATAAAAGAAACACCTTCTTTGTATAAAACTGGTTCAATCGTTGTACCATCTGCACTCGTAGCCTTTTTTATTTTTGCTTGACCTAAGTAAAAATAATCTTGAGCAATAATTTTGTTAGAAGGAACACTTATAAATTCAGTCAAAGAGCTAATAGCACCTTCAATATTTCCATTTTCATAAGCAGCGTATCCTAAGTATCTTAAAATTCTAGGATTAACTTTGTCTAATTCTTTCATTTTCATAGCTTCAACCTCTAGTGCTTTGTAATCTTTCGCTAGGATAAGAAAATCAGCATGACGCATACGTGAAGCAAGAGAATAATCCGTTAGTTCCATGTATTTTTCATAATAAGAAAGCGCTTGTTTTATGTACTGATCGTATCTACCAGGAACATTATTTGCCCAATAGTAATACGTTTCAGCTAATTCGCGATATACAGGACCATAAGTAGGGCTAACTGCAATAACCTCTTCATAAGCAGCAACTGCCTCATTATAGGCTTTAGCACCTTTTAGCAAAACACCTAATTGCATTTTAGCTCTAATCAAAGATGCGTCTGCTTGATAAGCATTTCTGTAAGCAGAGAAAGCAGAATTTTGATTTTTATCACCATAATAAGCATCTCCCATAGCTAACAAAACTTGTGGCTCCATTGCGCTTCTATCCTTTGCAAGTTCTAAAGTAGCAAGTGCACTTTTATAATCTGGCTTATTAGCGTTCATGTAAGCACGTGCGATATACACATACTCTTCGAAATCTTTTTTACGCATGTCTTTTTTTGCTAAATCAAAATTAGATTTTGCAGCAGCGACATTGTTGTTATCTAAGTCAAGTTGCCCTAAACCAATATAATTTAAGTGCGACTCTTTTTTTGCATTTAAACCTGCTTTATATGCAATCGCAGCTGAATCGGCAACGTTTTGAGCAAGATAAACATTTCCTAAAAGAAAAAAGGCTGTACCATTAGAAGTATCATCTTTTACTATTGATTTTAAAGTTGTTTTAGCAGTCTGGAATTGTTCAGCGTCAATTGCTTTTTTTACTTGGTTGATATCCTGCGCTTGGACGGAGCATACTGAAGCCAAAAGGGCAACACTTAAAAATTTTACTTTGTTCATTGTAACTTTATTTGATTTATTCATTTTCATTTTCTTTTTTCTTATTTGTAATAAAATTAATTTTTCTACCAGGTGTTCTAATAGGTAATAACCCCGACTTTAAAATTATTCGTTGTCCAATATCTCCGGCAACAAATGAAGCGAACCCCATACCTAATCCAGAGTATCCCTGACAATTTATTATATACAAATCACGTGCCAAAGGGTAGGTTCCTTCTGCCAAGTTATTTTGACTAGGTGCAAAATAGTCCTTTTTCTTGCTATCTTTTACACTCAGCACATTAATGTTTTTAAGATTGTTAGCAACAGTTTTTGTAGGTTGGTACAAATAGTTCAGCCCTACAAATCCAATCATACCTTCGTTCTCAGCGATAAATTTCACGACTTCTTCATTCGTCTTAAACGAATACACGTTTTTAACAGGCAATGACGTTAAACCAGCTAGTTGATTCATGTATCGCACTGTACTTGAGTTAGGGTTATCAAAGACTAACCCTTTTAACCCTTTGACCCCTTTACCATGCATAAAACTTATCACATCATCTAACGCGACCAAAGTATCATTATTGCCTTTGTTCGATATAAGAGCAATAGCATCCTTACCTATAGGTGTTACTTTAGGTTTGATCTTTAATTGCTCGAAATACTTGTTTTCATTTGCTGAAAGAACTCTTGATAAAACTACAATCCTAGTAGTATCCTTTAGTAAGGACTGCACTAGTTCATTTTCGGATTTGCCTTGAATTGTAATCTCCGCTTTGTACTTACTTTGAAAAACCGCAACTTGATCCTCTATCAAAGGCTGAAAAGTTTCATCAACTAATATTGTTGTTTTACCTTTTATAATAGTCTCCTTACCATCATCCTTATTGGAATTTTTGCAGGAATTAACTAGAACTAACGATCCCAATATAATCAATACGTAACCAAATCTCAATACATTCTTTCTCATTCTTTACTCTCTATTATCGTTAATAAGACGTATACCACGATAGACTGAATACACCACCAATAGCAATCCAAATGCCCACCTATATTCCGTTGCCATATCTAGCGGGAAGTTATCCATAAAGATAATAAATAATCCCAAAACGAAATAAAACATAAAAAACAAAATTGCTATAACGAGAAGAAATCGCTCTCTAAGCGATTTCTTCTGAATATTTCTATAAATTTTATCCAACATTAATCAGCAGTTTGAATAGTTATCGGCAAAGAGTACAGTACCCTTACCGGTTTTCCATTTTGAACTCCAGGATTCCATTTTGGACATTTTTGTAAAACTCTAATAGCTTCTTTACCTGTTCCATATCCGATATCTCTTAAAACTTTGATATCAGTTAATGAACCATCTTTTTCTACTACGAAAGTTACATAAACTTTACCTTTCAAACCTTCTTCTTCAGGAGCACGATAATTTTTTGATACATAACCATAAAATTTATCCATTCCTCCAGGAAACTCAGGCTTTACTTCGATACCAGCATTGTTGTAGATTTGGTTATCTTCTTCAACAACTTGTTGCTTAGGACCATTACCAACTGGAGCAACACTTAATACTGCATCAGGGTCACCCTTAATAGTCTCAGCACCCAATTTTTTCTCCTTGATTTCAACAATCTTTGGTGGTTCTTCTGTAACCTCTGCAGCTTTAGCAACAACAGGCTTCACAAACTTCACCTGGTCCACTTTTGGAGGTGGTGGTGGAGGTGGTGGTACAAATTTTTTCACTTCCTCTTTTTTAGGTGGTAACTTGATTGCAGTGATTTTAACATCTCTAACAACATTATCCTCCTCACCTTTTGGGATCAGGTCTAAAATAAGCGGTGCACCAACAGCTAAACTAAAGAACAAAGCTCCAATAATAAGGGCTTTAATCGTAGTGCTTCTGTTCGTTTTTCTCAACTCATAAGCTCCGTACACTTTGTTACGGCCCTCAAAGACGATGTCTAACCACTGGTTTTTAATAATATCTAATTTCATATTTCTTAATTATTAGGTTATTGAGAAAACAAGACAAATCTTATTTTCCTTCTAACAATTTTAGTTCCGCAGGAGTAATGTCATTTACAATCGTATAAGTAGGAACACCTGATATAGCCATTTCATCTAAAACATCAACTACATTTTTATAGTTTGATTTTTTACTTGGCTTAATGATAACGATCATTCCTTGATCTGGTTTACCTTTAGCAGTTGAATAAGCTAGAACTTCTTCTTTTCTTTTTAACAACTCTTTACGTAGTCCATCTCTATCATAAGAGATATCTTTCGGTCCTGCCTTTGGAGTTTCCAACAATCCCATGTAAAATGTCAATTTGTTGTTATCCCCTAACAATAAAGTTACTGTACGGTTTTCATCAACTTTGATATCTTGATTTACATCCTTTTCATTCTTATCTGGCAATCCCAAGTTCATTGATTGGGGTTTAGACAACGTCGTGGTTAGCATGAAGAAAGTGATCAATAAAAACGCTAAATCAACCATGGCAGTTAAATCTACCTTCGCATTTGCTTTTTTAGCTCTTACTTTACCACCTTTTTCGCCACCGCTGTCGGTATTTAATTCAGCCATTGTAGTATATTTTTGTTAATTAAAAATCTTTACCTCTTAAACCAGTAACCAAACTAAAACTGTTGATTTTCTGATCTTGACAAATATCCATTACCTTTCTGATTGCTGGATAATCTTCTTTTGCATCACCTTTGATAGCGATTTGCAATTCCTTATCATTAACCTCGATATTCGCAATACGCGCATTGTAGATCCAATCTTTCAATTGGTTATCTGTCGAATCCGAAGGAATACCTGGTTGCCCTGCTTTACTTCTGTCCGGAGCTTTCATCTCGATAATTTCCTTAAGACTAGTCATAGGAACACCAAAATCATCCATCAAAGAAAACATAGCCTTATCTGCATCAGAAAAAGTTACACCATATTTATCACCCATTAACTCAAGCGTCTTAATACGTACTTCACGTCCTTTTAAATCAAAGAAAACCTTTCCATCTCCTACAATCAATGTAGCTAGATCCGTTTCCGGCAATTTAGTTTGAACAGTTGAAGCAGGCGTATCGACAGGAAGAGCCTCTGGAATCTTAGCTGTTGAAGTCATTACAAAGAAGGTAAGCAAAAGGAATGCAACATCACACATGGCAGTCATATCAGTAGACCCCGGACTTTTCTTTATTTTTATTTTAGCCATTCTTTTTGTTTTTTAATTGATATGAATATCAATATAATTATTGCTTCAAACTTCCTCTGAATCTTCTGTAAGAATTTACAATTGATACAGCAGCCTCATCGATTGAGTAAGTTAAATCATCAATTTTAGATGTAAAGAAGTTGTAAGAGATAATAGCTACTGCTGAAGTTCCAATACCTGTTGCAGTATTAATAAGTGCTT
>CAXBGV010000099.1:0-8855 GCA_963975235.1 uncultured Flavobacterium sp.
CAACACCTATTACTTTTTTTGCTTTTTTAGAAACAAACTGAGCAATGGTGCCGGTTCCTGTGTATAAATCATAAACGATTTCATTTCCTGTCAATCCAGCAAAATCTCTAGTGATTTTATATAATTCGTACGCTTGATCCGAGTTCGTTTGGTAAAATGATTTGGCATTAATGCTAAATTTTAACCCTTCCATCTCTTCTAATATATAGTCACGCCCTTTGTATAACTTAATATCGGTATCATATAAGGTATCATTTGCCTTATTATTTACTACGTATTGTAGCGATGTAATTTGAGGGAATTTCTCGTAAAGGTGATCTAAGATTAACTCTCTGTTGGCTTTGTCGTTTTCAAAAAACTGAATCAATACCATGATCTCACCCGTCGAAGCTGTACGTAACATCAGGGTTCTCAATAAACCAGAATGTTCTCTTGGATTAAAAAAAGTAAGTCCGTTTGCATTAGCAAAATCACGTACTTCGTTTCTAATCGCATTCGATGGATCTTCTTGCAAATGACATTTATTGATGTCTAGAATTTTATCCCACATTTTTGGGATATGAAATCCTAGCGCATTTCGGTTTCCTAGATCTTCTGTGCTAGCAATTTCTGCTTCAGTCAACCAGCGGCTGTTCGAAAACGAAAATTCCATTTTATTACGGTAGAAAAACTTTTTTTCTGAACCTAGAATGTCTTCAAATTCAGGTAATTCAATTTTTCCAATGCGTTGCAAATGGTTTTTCACCTCGTTCTGTTTAAAAACAAGTTGCTGATTGTAGTTCATATTTTGCCACTTACAACCACCACAAACACCAAAATGCTCGCAAACCGGTTCTACACGGTACTCTGAGAATTCATGAAAATGAACCGCCTTGCCCTCGTAATACGCTTTACGTTTTTTAAATGTTTGTACGTCTACCACATCGCCAGGAACGACATTAGGGATAAACACTACCTTACCATCGGGAGCCTTTGCTACCGAAACGCCTTTTGCACCAGCATCAAGGACTTTTATTTGATGAAAGACAACTTTGTCTGTATTTTTCTTAGCCATGGCGCAAAAATAAGCGTTTGTAAACTTTTATAAATTCAATTTGTGAAATATTTTTATAAACAACTGTTTTTATTTGGGCCTAATCCTGCTTTTCGCTTCAAATCCTCCTTCATCTAGCGCTGCTAGTAAGTGATTACAGGAGCTTCTTTTAGTCGCTCTCTAATCACAACTAGCAGTTCGCTAGCTTCAGTTCGGGTTTTACGCTGCAATCAGGGGCAGGCGAGTTGTTTTCTTAGCGATTTTCTAACATAAAAATCTAGTTTGCCTCTGCAGTACTACTTTTATAGGAGTTATGAATTACTAAAATAAGAAAACCAAAAATCACGGCTCCTAAAATTAAAGCATTATTAATGATGCCATGTGCCGAGAAAGAAAGTTTGATCAATATAGTCGAAATTACAAAACCTGAGTTTCTGATGATTTTATGAAAACTATCAGAGTAGAAAAAAGAAAAAAGTAACAAGATAACATCAATGATTATCAAAAGAATAAAGAAATCTTCAAAGAATATATTGTTGATGTTCTTAAAATTGGCAATATCATTCCACTCATTTTGCTGATTAACGATTATCCAATTTGCAAACGAATAAATAGCAAGAACAAGGACCACGGGAATTAAAATGGTGGCAATCGTTTTTTTCAATTGAATGAATTTAGTTATTTTTAATTGTGTTTTTTCGGCAATTGTGTTTTTAGTTTCCTTTTTGGTTTGCTGTGCTAATTTTTTATAAAATTGTTGAATCAAAAAGAACAAGATTATTGCTGTAATGAGGTCATAGGTAAACTGCAAGTCGTTTTCTGACTGAAACCAGTTGCCTGAAAGTTCCATATAACCAATATCCTTAAATATTCTACGAATGACGATCAGGGTTATAATTTCGTATTGCTTACCGATGTAACTAGAAATAGATCGAGGTAAATAAAACACAAGTAAGAACACTTCGTAAACAAGGATAAACGAAAATGGGGTGTAAACTGCTGATATCGGACTTTTAGTTAGTTTTGAGCTAAGATGAATTAGATCTTGGTACACCAGAAAAATAACCAATAAATGCGCTAAAAAACTAACAATAGCGATCCCAATTATGATGCGTTCGAGGCGTTCTCTAAAATTTTCGAATAAGAAATTAGTACTTATTTTCTTCATATATAAAAAGTGGTATTTAGAGAATTATGAGGATCAATACAAGCATTGATTGATAGAGCGATTAAGTTTTGTAATCATAAACGATACCTTAGACTTGATCAACTCCACAACGCTACCAAAGCTAAGAAAACTATCTTACAAAAAACAAATTAATGTACTGTTTTGTTTCTGTAAACTAGAGGTTTAGCGTAATTGTTTTTTGAATGCTCATTAGAAGTACCTATAACTGGGGTAGAGGAATTATTGTTATAAAAAAATGAATATATAAGTTGTGAAAAAGATAAAATGAAGTCCTAATTTTTTGCTAAACCCCTACAAAATTGACTGATTAAGCTTAAAAGTCCTTAACTTTAGGGAAATCTAAAATTATGAAAGCATTAAAAACACTACTAGTTACATCTTTTTTAGTATTATTTGGAGCACCAACTCAAGCGCAAACTGATGGTAGCTCAAAAATTGAAAGAAATATTCCGCTCATTGTCGCTGAGACCTTTCGAACAAGTTTTCCGGATAAAGATCCCGTATGGTTTTCAGATTACCAAGGGCGATACAATCAAAAACTAGTGTACCATGCCAAATTTATTTTTGACAAAAGATATTGCCAAGCAATTTACGACATCAATGGTAATCAAGTTGCTTTTGCTGCAACAGTAGAATATAAAGAGCTACCAGAAGCTACTCGAAATTACATGAAACAAAACTATCCAACTTTTGCTATTGCCGAAGCGCTTTTAGTGACAGATAGTGATAAAGAAGTAACCTACGAGCTAGGGATTTATATTGATGGCGTGTATGTTATTCAGGTTTTTTCTAGCGATGGAACATTCTTAAAAAATACTAAAGCGTAACAGGAGTTTACTGTTGGGAGTGAGAAAGCTATAGTTTTCTTTTTTGCTTTAGTATCTCATAATTAATTATGGTTAGAAAATAAAAAACGGCATCAGCACAAATTTTACCTGCTATAACTCCGGTTAAGGCGTTGCCCGTAAGCAAAGGCAAGGTATACATGCAAAAAGGACGTACAAAAAACAAATCCAGAACTACGGGGTACCCAAACTCCAAAAGTAAATTTCTAGCAATAGTCGTTGTCTTTTGCCATACAGTTGTGGTAGCGCTTTCATTGATAGAAAGTTGTTTGTAGCTAGCGGTTATGATTACGGCATAAAAAGCAAAGTATTCAGCAAAAGTGATTAGATAAGCAGTAGCAACCGCAGTAAAAAATACGGCTAACTGAGAACAGAGTAAAGCAGTAGAAGTCGCTGCTAATTCGGCATATTTGTAGCGATCAAACCATTCCTTATATCGTGCTCTAGTTAACATTTTTGTTTTTTGGCTGCTAAATTACAGTATTGCATTTAGTATGGAGAACAGAATGCCATTAAAGCGCTTTTTTGAATAAATCAAAGTAAAATCATACGATCTATTATATTGGAATCGTTTTTGGCAATTTAGTTCGTTTTGCATTAGGGGTAGTAGTGGCATCCTTTATTGTGTAGTTGTTTTAACGAAACGATAAAGATAAAACGGATAACCCGACCTTATTGCCTAGGCTGATTGTCTTTGGGATTCTGATGGTGAGGCAATAAGGAAATGCCCAAGTCAATTTTAAAATATTGTTTTTGGAATCATTTCACTGACAAATTTTAGGAATAAATCAGATAAATTACAGATAAAGGCAATATATTTACGGGATTATTATTTAGTATTCTGTTTTATGAAAAAATTACTTTATTTATCGCTTTTGTTTATTTCGGCGACGCTTTGTGCTCAAGAAAATAAACCTAATTATGTGGCTGAAAACTACACCAAAAAAGAGGTACACATAAAAATGAGAGACGGAGCAGAGTTGTTTACCGTAATTTACTCTCCAAAGGATGTCTCTAAAAAATATCCTATCATAATGCAGCGTACACCTTACAACGCAGCGCCTTATGGAGCAAACGATTTTAAGCGCAGCATAAGTCCTAGTGAGACGATGATGAAAGAAGGGTATATTGTAGTGTACCAAGATGTTCGTGGTCGCTGGATGAGTGATGGACTGTATGATAACATGCGTGCCTTTGTTCCAAACAAGAAAACTAAGAAAGATATTGATGAAGCATCAGATACCTATGATACTATTGACTGGTTGGTGAAAAACACGCCAAACAACAACGGAAATGTTGGAGTATGGGGTATTTCCTATCCTGGATTTTACTCGACTTATTCATTGTTAAGCAATCACCCTGCCCTGAAAGCGGTATCGCCACAAGCATGTATAAGTGATTTTTTCTTTGATGATTTTCACCACAACGGAGCGTATTTATTGAGTTACTGGAAAGCCACTCCGTTATTTGGTATCCAAAAAACAGAACGCACCACTAAGTCTTGGTACCAAATGCCAGAATTAGGTACCAAAGACGATTACCAATTTTTTCTAGATGCAGGACCTTTGTCTAACCTGGATCAATATTATGGTAAAGACAACGAATTTTGGCAACAGCTAAAAGACCACTCGAGCTATGATGATTTTTGGCAAAAAAGAGGGATTTTACAACACCTAAAAGATATCAAACCTGCAGTAATGACGGTAGGAGGGTTTTTTGATGCCGAAGATTTATACGGACCTTTAAACACATATCAGGCGATTGAAAAAAGTAGTAAAAACTACAATACAATCGTAATGGGACCATGGAGTCATGGCGATTGGGCTAGAAATTCAGCGAATGCTACTATTGGAAATATCAACTTTGGTGATAGTATTTCTAGTTTTTACCAAAAAAATATTGAAGCAAACTTTTTCCGTCACTTTTTGAAAAATAACGGAAAAGGAGAAAACAAACTACCAGAAGCCTACATGTTTGATACAGGTGCTAAAGAGTGGAAAACCTATGATGCTTGGCCTCCTAAAAATACAGAGAAACAAGATTTTTACTTGCAAGGAAGTAAATTGTCTCGTCAAGGACAGCGCAATTTTGCTTTTGAAGAATTTGTAAGTGATCCTAAAAAACCGGTTCCTTTTACTGAGGATATCAACCAAAGAGGTATTACACCGCGAAAATACATGACCGATGACCAGCGTTTTGCTGCGCGTCGTCCAGATGTACTTGTTTTTGAAACTTCGGTTTTAGAGGATGATACGACACTTGCTGGAGATATACTTGCAAAACTACAAGTAGCAACTACAGGAACCGATGCGGACTGGGTTGTAAAAGTAATTGATGTTTTTCCTGCTGATGCTCCAGAAAATAAAGAAATGGCTCCTTATTTAAAAATGAGTAATTACCACATGATGGTAAGAAGCGAAGTGATGAGAGGTCGTTTTAGAAATAGTTTTATCACACCTCAAGCTTTTGTTCCTAACGAGAAAACGGCGGTAAATATCAAATTACAGGATGTGATGCATACCTTTAAGAAAGGACACAAAATTCAAATCCAAATTCAAAGTACTTGGTTTCCTTTGATCGATTTGAATCCGCAAACGTTTGTAGACAACATTTTCTATGCTAAACCAGAAGATTTCAAAAAACAAACACACCGCGTTTATAACGACTCTACTATCGAGTTTACGGTATTAAAACCATAATTGTAAACTTAAATAATTATATTTTTTTTAGAACCCCAATCGATTTTGATTGGGGTTTTTTTATTGTAGTGCGATAGCCTTATTTGCCATACAATTCGATTATATATTTTTAGTACAATTGCTATAAATTGCTTGTGGTATATGTTTGCTTTAATTTTAAATTTTAGTTAAATATTCGGCTTCTATTTAATTCCCTTTTTTTAATTGGTTAAATTTGGATATAATCAAAAAAACTAATTATGAAAAGAAATGCAACCGCAGTATGGAATGGCTCGCTAAAAGAAGGAGCAGGTAAATTAACTACAGAAAGCACTACGTTACAAGATACACAATACTCTTTTGGTTCTCGTTTTGAGACAGGAGTAGGTACAAATCCGGAGGAATTAATTGCTGCAGCACATTCTGGATGCTTTACCATGCAGTTATCTGCATATATCGGTGAGGCTGGTCATGAGATTGACAGCATAGAAACAAAGTGCGTGGTCGATTTTCAAGAAGGTAGCGTGGTAAGTTCTCATTTATCCGTACACGCCAAAGTGCAAGGGATTAGCGAAGCTGATTTTCAAGAGCTTGTAACCAAGGCAGAGAAAAATTGTCCGATTTCAAAATTACTGAATACTAAAATCAGCTCTGAAGCGGTTTTGGGCTAGTATTTTATCAGTATAGAGTTGAGCTGGAAAACTAGTGCTACTTAAAAATAAAAGGAGCTTGACGTTTTGTCAAGCTCCTTTTTTATATTTATTAAAGGTTGATTTAATTGGTAATCTTAAAGCTTATTTACTTTTCTTGAATAGAATTTTGGAGTGCTCGTAGTTCATTGTACACTTGGTTAATGTTATTCCGTATTTTGATTCAAGTTGTTTTTGTATCGTTTCAAAATCACCTAATGAAAGAGTAAAGTTGTAAATGGAAGTTTCATTTGATTTATCAATAATTAGATGTTTTCCATCTTGATTCAAGGCAAAGCTAAGTTCCCTAATACCGGAGTTTTTTAGCGTGAGTTTTTCTTTGGTTGTTGTAACCTCATTTGCTTTTGGATTAGCTTTAGATTTGTATTTAGCAAGCAAAGTAGGATTTGTAATCTCTAAATCCCAAACGTCAGTGGGGATTACTTTTTTAGAAACTGAAAAGGAATAGCCTTTCATTAATTGCTCTAATGCCATTCTTTTAGTCTTTGTACTATCCTTTGTTTTGTTTTTAAAAATAAAATTAAGTCTAGAATCCAGTTTTTCTGGATCATTGGTGTTCAATAGACTTTCATTTGTTTTTAGTAAGTACGCTATAGTCGCTTTCAAGCTTGCGTTTTCATAAGCTAAACTATCTGGATAATTTTTTAAAGAACTATCATCATGTTTGTCAAAGGTCTCCCGAATTGCAACAACATATTCCTTTGTTTTACTATTAACTTTAACAACACTTTGCGTCATAGCCAACAATCCTAAACCAACAAATACGGCATTATGTAAAGCATGCATAAAAAATCCCATCATAAACCCATATCGAACGCGTAAATAACCAATGATAGAGCCTAAAATGATTTGTGGAGCAACTAAAATTGGCGAAAGCAATAGGATCGTGAGCGAAAACGGGAAATTGAAGATGTGTACAGAACCAAAAATCAGCGCAGAGAAGTAAAAGATATATTTGTAGCGTTTTATCCAAAAGGAATGCAATGCAGTAGCTGTTTTATCACCATTACGAGTACTTGAAAACGAGGCCAAACCTGCTATAATTGTAAAGAGGTAATTTTGATGATACCTTAAATACAGTCGAAAGAGTAGCTCTTCGAAAAAAGGGGTTATAATTACAGCAATAAAAAAGAAGACTGCAACAGGCATAGACTTCATCATAGTAATAACGGAATGGTCTGTGTTATCAACCAGTCCTAGAGACTCAAGTCCTTGCAATGCAATAGTAAAGAGTAAAATAAAAGGAATCTCGATAGCGAGTAATGAAAATAGGAGTTTAATCTTTTGTTTTGAAGAAATTGGTTCTCCTGCTTGGTCTATGGGATTTTTTAAAAATAATATAAGATCAGTGTAGGCTGCTTTTATTGTGTGCGTCATAACTATGGAGTTTTAGTGTACTCGTTTCCAAATATATTAAAAAGTAAGATAATATCTATTTTTTCTCCACTCTTTTATTAATTTGAATAAACAAAGGCGTTACAAATCGTAACGCCTTTGTTGTTCTATTTCTTTTTGAAAACAAACACTATCTTCTATTCCAATGTATTGCCCATAGTTTTTAGTTATTTGAAAACCATTTTTTAAATACAGCGCTATCGCTTCGGGATACCTTTGTCCAGTTTCAAGTATACAGCTTGTAAAATTATGTTGTGCAGCCCATTGCTGTAAGCCGATAAGAATTTGAGTCGCAATCCCTTTTCCTCGACCTTCGGGTGTTACATACATTCGTTTTATTTCGGCAACCGATCCTTGGTATGGTTTAAATGCGCCACAACCTATTGCTTGATTGTTATGGTAGGCAACAAGCACATGTTTGATGTGGTCTGTTTTATTAAATTGCGCATAAAAAGTATGTTCTTCACCATCTCGTATAGCGATATCTTGGTCTAAAGCTTGAATCAAGTTTATAAAATCAGAATTATCTGCGTTAGTTTTAACGATTGTAATCATTTAGTCGAATAAATCAGATGATAAATAACGATCTCCTCTATCGCAAATAATGGCGACAATAACACCGGATTCCATTTCTTCGGCGATTTTTACCGCTGTTGCCACTGAGCCACCACTGCTCATTCCTGCAAACACGCCTTCTTCTAGGGCAAGTCGTTTTGTCATAGCACGAGCTTCGGCTTCACTTACTTCGACTACGCGGTCTACTTTTGATGAATCAAAAATTTTAGGTAAGTATTCTTGTGGCCATTTTCTAATTCCAGGTATTTGCGAACCGTCACTTGGTTGTGCACCTACGATTTGTATATTTGGATTTTTCTCCTTTAAATAAGTAGAAGTTCCCATAATCGTACCAGTGGTTCCCATTGCTGCAACAAAGTGTGTTACGGTTCCTTCGGTGTCATTCCATATTTCGGGACCAGTAGTTTTATAGTGTGCTTTCCAGTTATC